>NZ_JBHFLM010000075.1:0-25445 GCF_041928655.1 Pelatocladus sp. BLCC-F211
ATCCTTGACTGTGCCACAACGAATTGATCTGTTTAAGAGGTTAAATAGATCATATCGTAAGCGTTGCGAAGGGGTGCTTTTAGCCCCCGTAGCAACAACAGCTTAAGAATCCCCTGTGATTCCATCCAGGGGAGAAGTCAATGATTGTTCCAGTGATGATATATTTGAGCGTACCGTTGTCATAGCTGCGCTGAAATCTACGAGATACCTCGTCACAGCGCTTTTGTGTTGTCCAAGGTGGCGGAAAGCTATCATTATCAACCCAACGCAGCATTAGTATTCGTTTCCCATCTTGCGTGCGTACGTAAGTTGCAGGTACAGTTCTGTTTTGATATTTACTTTTATCACAATAGAACTGTGTACCTGCGGCATAGCTTTGCTGATTTATGAATGCAGTTAAAGCTGATGTAATTAATGTGGTCATGCAAAAAAATTGTGCCAACCCTGCCCACACTTGACCAAATAATCCTTGTCTCATAACTTAAGTGTAATTAGTCTACAGACTTTATACTTAATACCAATTCTATATGAAGACGCATACAAAGACCCCACCCCGGCTTCGCCACCCCTCCCCGCTTGCGGGGAGGGGTTGGGGGAGGGGTAAAATTCTATGCAGCTTCACGAAGAATTGGTATTAGTGGTTAACAATGATTAAATCTTCGCCTACTGCCACACTACCACTACTAATTACCTGCCCTAAAACACCAGTCTGGGTATGCTGAAACTGTTCTTGTAAAAGAGACAGTAACCTAATATCTCGCTCTCCTGTTTCCGGATTGACATCTATATTTAAGCAGCGATTAATTCTAGCTGTCACAACAATTTTTGCAGTTCCAAGTTGTATTTCTTTTCCAATCCAGTCAAATTCTTCCCAAGCAGAGACACCTGCTACCACAATATTGGGACGAAAGCGCCGTACATCTATTGGTTGTCCAGCTAATTCACTTAAATTGTCAATGGTTGCTTGACTGACGAGGGAAAGATGTCCCGCTTCCCGGTCAGGGTAGCGAGTTTTGTCAAATTCTCCGACTAGTTGTAGAGGTGCGCGGTTGGGGTGTCTCGCTGCTTGACTGGGGTAAATTCCTGCTAAATAACCTGTGAAAAAGGCTGATATTAAATTCCGTCCTTCAGAAGTCTTAGTATCAGCAACTAATAAATCTATACTTTTGCGCTTGACTGTGAAATTTCCAGTTTCTGGCTCGTAGAAACAATTTAAAGCTGCGAGTCCCGGCCAGTCATTTTGCATGATGAAGTTGTGCTTCTTCATCCAAGGTACTATCGTTGAGTTGCTATCTATATCATCTTGCTTGTACATCAAAGCAAAAGCGCGATCGCCTAGAATACCATGTCCTACCTCAAGATGGACGCGATCGCGCTTATGACTACTTAATCCTTTGATTGGATAAATCAATAATTGTTGAATTGATATTTTAGTCATTGGGGAAAGGGGATTAGGGATCGGGGATCAGGGAAAGGGGAAAGGCGAAAGGGGAAATAGTCTGTATTAATATTGTCTATATAGCTATTAACCACTCTGTATTACATATTATCCACTCCCCTTTCCCCGATCCCCGATCCCTATTCCTTGGCTGAACCAATCGGTTTTTGTCCTGCTGAAATGCTCTCTCTACCTTGAGTCAAACCACCTGTAATACTACGGAAATATAAACCTCCAACAGTCACTAAAAATACAATATATCCAACTGCTTGCACAACATAAAGATGTTCTCTATAGCCAAATAGGGCTTTGATGACAATACCAGGGAATTTGTCTTCTGGCAGAATATTGGCTGTATTCCAAACCATTGGGCCTAGTATACAAGAATGAATTTTAGTAAACCTTTCGTAGTAAAAACAAAGGCTTTCAGAAGCGCGATTACTCAGGGCATAATTAGCAGCAGCTTCGTCAAAATTATGTAATGCAGAAATTACTAATCCACCAACAATTAATACCAGCAAAATACCCATTACTTGGAAAAATTGGCGGATGTTGATTTTCACTCCCCACTTAAATAAAAGCGCACCAATTGTTGCTGCAACTGCAATCCCGCCAATCGCACCAAGCGCCGGAATTAGTCCTTGTTGAAAATTAGCAGCGATGAATAAAACTGTTTCAAAACCTTCACGAACAACGGCAATTAAAATTAAGCTAAAAACACCCCAGCCAGCATTAGTATTATCTTTTAAAGCATCTGTCACCGCTCCCTCTACTTGAGCTTTCATAAATCTGGCTTGTTTGGTCATCCAGATCAGCATCCAACTGAGCATAGCGATCGCCAGTAAACTGAATACAGCTTCCATTAATGGTTCAACTACAGATGTGTACTGGGGATTAATTGCGCCCAATACTTGTATTACCCAACTAAACAGCACACCAATCAGCGCACTCAAGGCAATACCAACACCGATACCAGCATACACCCAAGGGTTGAGTCGCGATTGTTTAGCTTTTTTCAACAAAGCCAAGACAATACCAACCACTAAGGCTGCTTCTACTCCTTCTCGGAGTGTAATTACAAAAGTAGGTAGAGCAGTACTAAAGTTCATCAGTTGTCCTTTGTCATTTGTCCTTTGTCATTTGTCACTAGCTAATAACTAATGACCATTGTACAGACGCGATTAATCGCGTCTGTACTAAGCGATTAATCGCGTCTCTAACTAAAATCGCGTAACATTTTCTTCAGTTCAAGATTATGCATCTCTTCTTGACCGATCATAGTTCGAGCGAATTCTTCAAGATAAATGCTGGCATCACTGACTGTATCAAGCAAGTTTTTATACAGGTCTAGTGCTTTCTTTTCATGTGACAAGCTTTCTTCCAAAATATCCTTAACTGAATGCTTGTAACTTTCTTCGATTGGTGCAATTTTCAAGGTAGGGTGTCCATCTAAACCTGTGAGAATTTCTCCTGCTTGTTGAGCATGAAGTAAAGATTCGCTTGCTTGGGCCTTAAAAAAGGTAACAATTGGAATGCGATTTGGGCCAGTTACCATCAAAGAGTAATGAGTGTAACGCACAACTCCTGCCAATTCAAATTCCATGATGGTATTGAGCAGGTCGATAGTCTTGTTTTGGTCAAGTTCTTGCATCAGTATCTTAGTCTACGCTAGAAGTCAGAAGTTTTTGGTGATGAGCTAAAAGTTAGATAGTTTCTAACTTTTTATTTATCACTAAATTTTAAACTCCGACCTTGGAACAAAAAGTCAAGGGTAAGCGACTCTTGTGTTGATTTTGAGGACTAAAGTCCACCCTTCAGGAAGTCGCTCTTACGAGCGTCTACACTACGAACTTATTAGCGTTGTGCTTGGGTTTTAGAATTGTCAATCACTTTTTGAGATGCTGATTCTATCGCTTTGATTTCTTTGGTGACTTCTTCTGGCGTATTAACTGGTTTGGCTGGTGGAATCACGCTAGGCCAAGCTTTTTTGAGTTGAGTCATACTCGCTTTAATTGCTTTGTCTGCGTCTGGATGATCTTTTGCCATTTGGCTGTTGATACTTTGATACAATTCGTCAGCGTAGATTACAAAACCACGGGAATCTTGATATTCAATGGCTGCGGCAATTTTACCATTGGCGATCGCTGCACCATATTCTGAGTTTGCAGAATCTAACAAACCGTTAATTACCTGGAGTACAAATGAAGGTTGGGTACGTTGTGCTTCTGGTAATGCTGCGATCGCTTGATCTACTGATTCCATAGAAGTAGTAAAGTTAGTTTTGACTTTGGCATCTTTGGGGTTAGATTTCACCAAATCTTGCAAACTCACCAAAGTTGTTTTGAATTCTTTGACTTTGCGATCGTTCAATTGCTCTTCTACATCAACATAAATCTCTTCTACTGGGTGTCCAATATGAGGTTCAGCCTGTTTTGGTTGATTTTGATCCAAAAGTTCTTGCGCTACGATCAGATGTCCTTTCATCAATCCTAGCTTTGTCATGTAATCAACATCTTTGGCTTCTCCAGTCAAAACCACTTCTTGAACAGTGACTTGATCCTTAATTTTGTCAAACTGTTCTTGGCTAATAACCTTCTTGCTGACTAATTCATCTGGACTAGCATAAGGGCGATTTGCCTGAATTTTATTCGATAATGCTGGTACACCTAGCTGCGCCTCAAATTTATCCAACTCAGACAAGATAGCTGTATTGATGTTAATTGGTTTTTTGCTACTATGACCGCTATGGCTTACTGCTTCAGTTGTTTGTGCAACAGAGTTCGGAGTATTAGTTGCTGGTGAATTTTCTGTGGTTGAAGTACCACCATTATTACAAGAACTCAAGGTTACTATGGCACAAGCAGCGACAGCTAGACATACATAACGAAAATTTTTCATCTTTGCTCCTGGGGATCTGTAAAAGCAAGCAAGTAAAAGCGTTTGTTAGCTATATCAGCAGTTAAATATGTCAAATTGTTATGGTGATATTTGACAGCTTCTCTTAGATTTTGCTAAGTTATTCTTGCACCTAGTGAGACTTTTTATCAACTACTTGACTATGTCATGAGGTGAAATTTAATCATTAGTTCCAGTTTAATTGCTATATAATTAAGATTTATTATCGATAATTCTTCCAAAAGCATGGTAAATGCAGCTAATTTCCCTGTTGGGATTGCTTAAATCAAAAAATAATATTTAGTGCTGAACAAACACAGCGAATTTTCAAAGCATTCGCTTCTTATTCATTTTTTGGGCTGCTTTGAATCATGGTTTGGCTAGAAACACAACGTCTAATCCTCAGAGACTTCCAGCAAAAAGACGTCTATCAACTTGCACCAATTTTTGCAAATTCACGAGTCATGGAATTTTCTGTTAGTGGGATTCTCTCAGTATCCCAAACGCAAGCGAAAATAGACAATTTCATAACTTCATATAAAGCATTTGGATTCGGGAAGTGGGCTATCATTTTCAAACAAACTAACGAATTGATTGGTTACTGTGGAATTGCAATCGACCAAATTGATAATGTAGCTGAACCAGAGATTGGATATCGATTAGATCCAGAGTTTTGGGGTAGGGGGTTAGCAACTGAAGCAGCATCAGCAACCATTCAATACGGATTTGAGGAACTCAAGTTTCCATACATTCTTGGAATTGTCGAGCGAGCAAATACAGCATCAGTGAGAGTGCTTGAAAAGTTGGGGATGAGATACGAAAGGGAAACAATTTTTCACGGTATTGAGATGGATGTTTATCGGTTAGACGTCGCAACCTAACAAATAGCTGGAGTAGAGACGCGAAATACGAAAGTTTCTACTTGGTCGATATTGCAATTTTGCTTAAGTATTTTTCGCTCTATTTTGGGAATTTTTCTCAGCAACGACTTCAAATAAGCCCATACATCCGTTTTCTGCGATCGCATCTTGGTGGGGGTGAAACATATACTTACCTGGGTAGCGAAAAGCAAATTCTAAGATATGACGTTCTGCGATACCCATCGTCACTACATCACTTTTTCGGCTGGGAGTCAGAGTCATTCCAGTCGGATAAACATTAAAAAAATTCGCGTGCAAGTGAAATGTCACTGCGGGGTCAAATTCAATAATGTTGAGAACATATAATCGAATCAACTGATTTTGGTAAATACGAATCGGATGATCCATGTAGTAATGAGGTAAACCATTAAAGGCGTAATACTCATTGTGGTTATCGTCATTAACATCATACCCAGCCATTACCAATACAATTTCATCCGCAGCTGGGCGCGACTTGGGCGGATCAATTATAAACATGCCGTATAATCCTTTGGCAATATGTCGAGTCACGGGTTCAATGTGACAGTGATAGAGATGAACACCAAAGGGTTCAGCATCAAATTCATAAATTGTGGCGTTACCATTGCTAACTGGACGAACACCGTCCATTTCAGCAGGGTGAATACCGTGAAAATGTAAAGAGTGCGAATGTCCAGCTTTGTTAAGGAATAATATCCGTACGCGATCGCCTTGTTTTACTCTGAGTGTCGGCCCAGGTATACGACCATTCAAATCCCAGATATTGTACGATACAGCACTATTAAGTTGAATCTCCGAAGTTCCAGCAGTTAAGCGAAACTCCCGGATTGTGCGCCCATTTTCTCGCTTCAGCGTCCCATAATCAAAATTTCGCAATACTTGTACCGGGTTGACAGCGCTGTTAAAATTTTCCTGTGTCTCCAAAGGTGGTACTCTCACCAATTGCTTTTGTGCAGCTAATCTATCCCATACCACAGCTGCGCCAGCGACACCCACACCTGCTAATCCTAGCTTTAACAGTTGACGGCGATTCAAAAATTTTTCTTGATTGAGAGCAAAGTAGTCAGGCATGGTACTATCACTAATAATTTGCAGTAAAGGACAAACTGCAAATTTTTTGCAACTAATCTATATTCATATAGGAATTAAAAATTATTGTCAATTATTCCTTTTTTATCTGCAAGTTAAAAAAGAGAGTAGGGATTATAGATCCCCGACTCATCAAAATTAATGTGGTGGATGAGTGATCTAGCAATCCAACCTTGAAGGGTTCGTAGTGAGCGCTTAAGCGCTTATAGAGGACTGAAGTCCTCACTACGAACCCGGAAAATATCACTATGACAAAATGATAATGATAATCATGATATAAATAGTTGAAGAATAAAAGTTGCCAATATAAACTAAATCCTTATATATCTTCAAGGGATGGCTGATTTTGAGAATTATTCTTAAAGTAAAAGGTGTATTACCAATTCTGCTGGGAATTTTCAGCTTTTATATAGTCGTAAGTGCTGCTGCACCAGCCTATGGGATGCACATCATGGAAGGCTTTTTACCTGTAAAATGGGCAGTTTTTTGGTGGATAGTTGCTTTGCCATTTTTTGTATTGGGGTTACGGCGAATATCACAGATTACCCAAGCCAACCCGCAATTAAAATTACTCTTAGCATTGGCGGGAGCATTTACGTTTGTGCTATCTGCTTTAAAAATGCCATCGGTGACAGGTAGTTGTTCCCATCCTACAGGTACAGGATTAGGAGCAATACTGTTTGGGCCTTTATCCATGTCTGTACTGGGTAGTTTGGTACTTCTATTTCAAGCATTGCTTTTGGCTCACGGTGGTTTAACGACATTGGGAGCGAATGCATTTTCAATGGCGATCGCAGGGCCGTTTGTTGCTTATTGGATTTATTGCTTAGTGATGACAACGGGTAAACAAAGATTAGCAATATTTCTGGCTGCTGCGATCGCAGATTTGGTTACTTATATCGTGACTTCGATCCAATTAGCTTTAGCATTTCCCGCACCAGTCGGTGGGATCATCGCTTCCTTTGTCAAATTTGCCAGCATCTTTGCTATCACACAAGTTCCTTTAGCAATTAGTGAAGGATTATTAACAGTACTAGTGTGGAACTGGCTTGCTAATTATGGTCGTCAAGAATTAGAAATGTTGCAGCTAATCAAGCAAGATGAGTAACATCAGCTATGGCTAATCACTAATCATTCAACAACTTGTAATGACTTCAGACGATGGGTTAGGATGTCACACAATACATGAACATGTATTCATATAATTTTCGCAGAATAGACATTTTTCCCCCATAGCTATGTCCATCCATCATCACCACGACCACCACCACCATCAGCCCACTTACAATCGTGCCTTTATGATTGGCATTATCCTGAATATGGGATTTGTGATCGTTGAAGCGGTATTTGGTTTTCTGACAAACTCCTTAGCTTTATCTGCGGATGCTGGCCATAATCTCAGTGATGTGCTGGGGTTAGTACTGGCTTGGGGTGCAAGTTGGCTTGCCCGTCGTCGCCCAACAAAGCGTTATACTTACGGATTGCGTCGTTCTTCGATCTTAGCTGCTCTGCTCAACGCTTGTTTACTGTTGGTGGCTATGGGAGCGATCGCCATAGAAGCGATTCAACGCTTGAGTAATCCCATACCAGTGGCTGGAAGCACTATCATTACTGTAGCCCTTGTCGGGATTGTGATTAATGGCATTACAGCTGCGATGTTCATGTCTGGTAAAGACCAAGATTTAAACATTAAAGCAGCATTTTTGCATATGGTGGCTGATGCCTTAGTATCTTTAGGTGTGGTTTTAGCTGGTATCGCCATTATCACAACTAACTGGCTATGGTTCGATCCAGTGATCAGCTTAATTATCGTTGTGGTAATTTTAGTTGGCACTTGGAAGTTGTTATCTCAGTCACTGGATTTGGTACTTGATGCTGTTCCTCAAGGAATAGATTTACTAGCAGTGCGTACTTACTTAGCGGAACTTCCTGGTGTGGTTGCTGTGCATGATTTGCATATTTGGGCCATGAGTACCACCGAGTCAGCACTGACAGCACACTTGGTTATGCTTACTGGTAATCCTGGTGATGCTTTCTTATCTCGAATCAGGATGGATTTACATGATAAGTTTAGCATTGAACACACCACAATTCAGATAGAAACTGGTAATTTTTTATTACCCTGCGCTCAGAAGAATTGCTGTGATTAGTACTCTGTAAAGCTAAGTTTTAAAGGGTTCGTAGTGAGCGATTTATCGCTCTATTAAGCACTTCAGTGCTTACTACAAACTAGGTAAATTTGATTTGTTGGACTACTAGAGAGTTACACATAACGATGGACTATTAAATTATGACTCATTCAAAATCAAAAAATCAAAAACATCAATGGAATAATTGGTTATTACTATTAGCTGTAGTCGCATTGTCAGCAACACCATTGGTAGTACTCAAAGATGCTGAGTTTGGTGGCGCAGATGGCCAAGCTCAAGAAGCTATTAAAGAGATACAGCCTAAATATGAACCTTGGTTTAATTCACTAATTCAAATATCTAGTTCGGAAGTGCAAAGTCTCTTATTTGCCGTGCAAGCAGCTGCGGGCGCTGGTGTCATTGGTTATGTAATTGGGCTTTATAAAGGGCGCTCAGAACAACAAAATCATCATAATGAAAATTCAGATTGATACTCTAGCTTATACTAATCGTTTGTGTTGGTTGCCACCTGAAAAAAAACTGGTTTTTGCAAGTTTTCTTTTAATATTTGCCGCATTTGCTCATCCTTTTGTACAAATCCTGATTGCACTTTGGATGAGTATTTGGACAGTAATTTACGCGGGTATTCCTAGCAAAATATATTTGAAATTAATTTACGTAGCAACTTTTTTTTGGTTAACTAGTCTACCTGCTTTAGTTATTAATGGGATAGAACTATCTCATCTCAATTTAGTAGCACCTGACTCAATTATAGGATTAGCTTTTGGCAACTATTACTTATATATCAGTCATCATGGTGCTGTACAGGGTTTAACAATTTTAACGCGAGCTTTAGCTTCTCTTTGTTGTTTGTATTTTATTGTTTTGACTATTCCTTTTACTGCACTTTTGCAAATTCTCAGGCGTATAGGCTGTCCGGTAATAATTACAGAACTGTTATTACTGATGTATCGTTTTATTTTTGTGCTATTAAACACAGCTTCTGAGTTATGGGTTGCTCAACAAGCCCGTGGAGGATACTGTAATTTTGCTATGGGGATGAGAAGTTTAGCACTATTAATTGGACAACTTCTCAGACGCACAATCGAAAACTATCGTCAAGTTTCCTTGAGTTTAGAATCCAGGGGTTTTAATGGAGAATTGCGAGTTTGGCATCCCCATCGTTATCATCAATCAAAGCGTTATACAATAGAAGCTATTTTTGGCTGCGCTTTATTAATAGCATTAGAATGGGGGCAGAATGCAGGAATGGTTACTCGAATTTGAACAAGTATATTATACTTATTCAGGTGCTAAAGAATCGGCAATTAATAATCTCAATTTCAAAATTCCAGCTAAAAAAAGGTGTGCATTAATTGGTCAAAATGGTTGTGGAAAAACAACTCTATTTTTATTAGCTAATGGTTTATACAAACTAGACAAAGGAAAAATTATATGGCAAAGAAAGCCACTAAAATATGACCGCAAATCTTTGGTAAAATTGCGTCAACAAGTTGGCGTTGTTTTTCAAGATCCAGAACAACAACTAGTTGCTTCCACCGTAGAAGAAGATATTTCTTATGGATTATGTAATTTGGGTTTACCAGAGATTAAAATTCAACAGCTAGTTGAGCAAGCATTAATTGAATTTGATTTAATAGAACTTGCTCAAAGACCCGTGCATCATTTAAGTTTAGGTCAAAAAAAGCGAGTATCGATCGCAGATGTGATGGTACTCAAACCAGAATTATTATTGTTAGATGAACCAACAGCATATTTAGATAGACTGCATACTCGTAAGTTGATGACGACTTTACAAAATATCCATGCTGCTGGCACAACAATAGTTATGGCAAGCCATGATCTTGATTTAGTTTATCGTTGGGCAGATTGGATATTTGTGATGGATAGAGGAAGGCTGGTGTTGGAAGGAAAACCCCAGGATGTGTTTAATCAACGCGAAATTCTTGAGAAATTGCAACTTGGAGTACCTTTAATTTATGAGATGTTGTCTGCTGTTGATGAAATTACTAAAGATCCAGCTATTTTAGAACAATTACAACAACGAATCTTAAATGAATTTCTTTATTTTTAGAAATTTGTAAAAAGCTTAATTGTTCTTTGAGGGTCGTTTTTAAGTTCTTTTCATTAACATTGGCTATACTTACTATAAGTGTCATACAGGTAATACAAGTAATGCTGTCTGTAAGATTAGATCCTGAAACCGAGCAACAATTAGCCGATATCCTAAGTCACGAACAAAATACAAACCGCAGTGAACTTATTAAACGCCTGATCAAAGAACGATGGTTAACCCTCAAGTTAGATAGAACTTTTGTTGAAAGACGAGGGGGACATCCTCAGCATCTCTTACAGGATGCACCCCCTGATTTGTCGGAACGAGGGACACGAAAACAAGCGATCGCTAATTATCTCAAGCATCGGCACTCATGACTTATCATCCCCTTACCCTAATCGACAGTGGGATTTTAACCGCTTATTACAGTGCTGCCGATAACTATCACCTAGAAGTTTGTCGCTTTTTAGAAAATTGTACCAGCCGATTAATTACTACTCATAGCTGTGTTACGGAGGTTATGTGGTTACTCAGTTCTAATTGGCGGACTCAAAATGAATTTTTGTTGGATTTGGCGAAGGAACTTTACGAATGTGTACCTCTATTACCACAAGATTTCACTCGTATTGCTGAACTAAATGCTCAATATGCAGACTTGCCAGGAGATTTTGCAGATTTAAGTTTAATTGCCATTTCAGAACGGTTAGACATTAGTGCGATCGCCACTCTAGATCAAGATTTTGATATCTATCGACGCTATCGTAAACAGCCTTTTGAAAGAGTTTTTCGCCCCTCTTCTTAAAATTTGGCGATCGCATTGACAATTGAGTAAATACAAGATCAGGCGATCGCACTATTGGACTTTATTAAGTTACTCAAAAAATGTTATTCAAAACTAGAACCAGAAAATCATAGTAAAGAAAAAAGTCTTTATGAAAAGTTTGAGGAAACTGGATTGATTGGCTATTAATTTCTCATATCCTCAAAAATGGATAAAGTCGAGCTTAGATTGGGTGAAGAAAGTTTAATTAACAGAACACCCCCTTCAATGTGCTGTCTATTGTTTTTCTCTCCATAATCAACACTCAAGAACAATAACACATCATCAGGATAAGCAGAAGGCATTTTTAGCATCAGATAACCACACACGGTGAAATCTTGTGAAGATTTTAACTCAATAATTTCTTCATTTTTTAAGGGAAAGAGAAAGGAAAAACATTTCTTGATAGGCTTTATTTCATCGCTTGTAAAGTCAGCAACCTCAACAATAATTTTTGTCAATGTCTTTTGATCGTTATAAAAAGCGTTAGCCGTTAACTCAAGATTACCTGATTTCCAAGTAGAGGATACGGGTGTTTTCTCTAGCGTTTGCTTTGCTTGGAGGTCTTCAATATCATGGTCAACTTGAGATTGCTTTGCTACCACTCTTAATGAAAGAATTACTTCATATCGTCTATTGGGTAATGAAAGAATTGCTATATATCTTCTATTGGGTTGATCTTGTTCTTTAGAAGTCATTGTAGTGTTCCTGTACGATTGAGTTTTCGAGTAATTATGCCGATCAAGAAATCTGAAAAAAAATCCTAACAACGGTGGTTAGGATTTCTTGTGTCAAGCTGCAACATACTATGGGCAAGCTTGTAATGCTAATTTCTAGTTTGTTTCAATCAGACACAATTAAATAACATTGCTTAGTTCAAATCTGAATGACGTGGCTGATGGACCACCACCACCACCAGTCATAATTATGTCAGCGCTGCTAATACCTAGCAAATCAAACTCTGTATTGATATCAGACAATACTGCGGTATGAATTTCGTCTCCCTCTTGAATATCAGATACTACCCCGATAAAAATTTTCGGTTGAAATTGAAAAACAGCTTTTTGACCAGGGGAAACAACTTTATGTTTGGCGAGCAATTTACCATCTTTAAAGATATTGGCTGAGACAGAACCAGTTTGCAGCTTATTCTTGAGTTCAACTTCCGATGGACTAGCTGTTGGTTCAGAAGTAAGTTTCAGAATATGACCAGATTTTCCCATCTCTACTGCAAATTTTTGCCCATTGGTTGCTGTCATTTGAGGTGTGAAATTACCATTACTATCTGAAGAACTGATTGTAAACTGCATCGGAAAGACAAAGGGATGGTTACACCCCACACCACAATTCTTTATTACCCGCCAAGCAATAGCCAACTCACCAAAATTTGTGGCTATATTCTTTTGAAAGATTAACACTTGACTATTGGAGATATCATTTGATTGGTTGATGAAATTAAGTTTGATATTCATGATGATCGTTTAGCTCCTTATTTTGGTTTTGGTTTGAATTTTTTCTATATAGAAGCAACCTATTAGATGTCTCCAGAAATGAACTATGCGTTGCCCAAAATGCTTGTAGAGACGTTAAATTTAACGTCTCTACATTATTTAGGCTCATATCTCTCGGACTATCTGCAAAGTACCAAGTTCGTTGCCATCCTTGTCTATTAATCTCGCATCAAGAGATAGGTCGTCTTCGTCATTAAGGCTAGAGGAGGTATATATTCCACTGACTCTGTACGATACTTTTTCTTTTGGCTGGAACTCGAACTGCATGGTGGTTTTGGTTTTTTTGGCAGTGATCTTGTAGCCACGTGATAATGCATAGGCAACCAGAGAAGCTAGGGTTAAAAGAGTGATAATCATCACAGCAGCTTGGATAATAGCAAGCGTGACCTCTTTATCCCCATCCTCGGTGAAGTCTTCCTTATAGCCTAAAACCTTATTCCATTGAGATACTTGGTCTGAAGTCGCTACATCCACCGTGAATTTACTTTTATTTTGGATTTCTGGGAAGACTTGAGCACCACCCTTATCGTCAGTCCATTGAATAGCGTTAAGGAATGCTCCTGGAGAGTTACGAAGGAAATCACTCTGCTCTCTCTTAGTGATTTCACGACAGCACACCCAGTAGATATTGCACTGGGGATATTTTTTGCAGATTTCACTTAGAAGAAGTGGTTTTTTTTCAGTGTAGCTAGAGAGGTTCTCAATTAGTTTATTGCTTCCAACTTCGTAAATACCACAATCGTCTTTAAACTCTTCTGCATACCAACAAGAATAATCATATGTCAAAGATTTAGAAGAAACTTCTTGAACAACCTTTCCACCTGGAACATTCCCTTTTTGTAGATTTCCTAGGATTTTATAGCCATCCGAGTTACTTAGAATACCTCCATCGTCAACGTAATACAAAACCTTACTCCCGTCAGGAAGTGGAAAATCTTGTTTATCATCCGACCATCTACCACCATGAGCAGAAATTATTATATCTGGCATAGATAAACCTCTCAATTGCTTCTGACTCAATAATCCGGATTTTCTACCGTCAACACCACCAAAGTTTGCAACTTTAAGAAAAAAAGTTAAGCATGTAGCACTAACAATTTTCCAAAGCCAGTTTCCATATTTGTTTCAGTAACTGAAAATTTAAGTATCTCGAACCATGACTTAACGTCGTTATTAACTTTGGAAAAAACCCCAATTTAAGAACTATGCTTCTGTTTTTGCTGAACAAACTAACTCCGAGGAGCGTTGAGAATAAATTTTTCGGAATTTCATTCATAAAATTTGTAAGCATACTAGTCATCTATTTAGAGGTTATTTATAAAATAAAAATCAAATCACTGTAGGGGAGCCTGTGCGCTCTTGGGATTTCCAAGAGTTGTAGCACTTGGCGTTGTGTGAGGCGCGTATTTTAATATCATTTTTCACGAAAAATATGATGTGATCGTGATCACGCACCGCCCATAAAATGGTGCTTGATAGCGAAGCCATAACGCACTCTAATTAAGATTTAACTTATAAATAAATACACTTGGTTTAAGGATTTTTGTTACAAAAAATTTGTCTTTAGAGACGCTTTAAACAACGCGCCTTGACAAATAATTACGGGTCTAATACCAAGCGTATTGCCTTATAAATAGTCTCTTAGTAAGCCAATAACTAAACACATTTTTATTATTTATTTAGAGTAAAAAATGCACTTACAATCGAGAAATCATCTACGGCGGAGGGGTACAATTTTGACGGCTCAAGGCTCAAGAAAACTCAATCAGGCAAAAGCTCAGGTAGAAATTGAGCAAAATTTTAAGCGATGCACTCTCGAAGACCTCAGTGAAAAAACAGGTTTAACTCCCAATACCCTCAGCAAGGTCTTTATTGGCTCAGTAGGAGTCGATAAGCGAACCTTGGAGTGCTGCTTCAATGCCTTTAATCTGACCTTGTTAAAGGACGATTATCTCTACCTGGAGCCTCATCAAGACAATCTTGCCGAGATTGGCTCAATGTCCCCTGTTGAAACCTGCTTTCCCATCGAACCAGCCTGCGATCGCACTGATCTCTCTCAAACCCACAAAATGGAACAACCGCAAGACAATCTGCAACCTCGTCCCCTAACTCTACCAGGAGGGCAGATACCCCTAGATTCAGTCTTTTACATTGACCGTCCCATCCTCGAATCCCTATGTTACGAAGCCATCCAGGAACGTGGTGCGCTGCTCAACATCCGCGCCCCCAAGCAAATGGGCAAAACCTCCCTAATGACCCGGATACTGGCTCGTGCTAGATATCTGGACTATCATACTGTTTCCGTGAACTTGCAACTTGCCGACGACGAGATTTTACAGAACCTAGAACGCTTCCTACAATGGTTCTGTGCCAGAGTCAGCAAGCAGTTAGATTTGCCGAACGCGTTGGTGCAGCCCGCCGTAGGCATCGCCAATTTTTGGGATCACTCCTTGGGTAGCAAATCTAACATCACCAACTACTTTGAGGATGTTATCTTAGTTAACCTCGTTCGCGCAGAGTCTCTGAGGGATAATCGCCCCCTAGTGATTGCGATCGATGAACTCAGTCAGCTTTTTGCCTACCCCGACATTGCCAGTGAATTTCTCCAACTTCTGCGAACTTGGTCGGAGCAAGCCAAAGAAGGCAATGCAGACATTAATCCTTGGCACAAGCTGCGACTGGTGACAGTTCAATCTACTGAAATCTTGATGCCTCCCTCGATCAATCCTTCCCTGTTGAATACTGGGTTGGTTATTGAGTTACCTGAGTTTACCTTTGCTCAGGTGCAGGAGCTAGCATATCGGTGCGAACAGGAGATAACCGCGCCACAAACCCAACGCCTGATCGCTCTGTTGGGAGGACATCCCTATCGGTTGGAGTTGGCATTTTATTACCTACAACAGCAGACAATAACTCTGGAAGAACTGTTAGAAAATTCTGCGATCGCCGCCGCCATCTATGCAGAACACCTAGAACAACAATGGTGGAATTTGCAACGCTATCCCGATTTATTGCTATCGTTTACAGAAATTGTCAGGCAGTCAAGTCCTGTAGATTGCGAGGCTGTGCAAGCCTTTCAGTTACAACAGATGGGGTTGGTACATCTACATGGTCTTCAGGCAAGTCTCGCCTGCGAGTTATTTCGTCCGTTTTTGGGCGATCGCCTGTCGCGAATCAACAGTTAAGGGTATTGGTATTTAGATATCGTCTTTAACGAGGATGACTCCCGAATGAGAAAAGATCACGCCCCAGAAAATTTTGCAGGATTAAAACAAATTGCTCTGAATATTTTCAATCAATAAAAAACACTTTCAAAAAGGAATAAAGCGAAAACTAAATTAAGCTGCAATAGAAAATCTTAAATAAATCATAAACCTCTAAGACATTTCACAAAAAAGTTGAAACAAGAGGATCAAAAGTTGTAATCTCACAAAATTGATTTATTTTATATTTTTTTTAATTACAATATTTAACAATCCAAAGTATAAGTAAATTATTGTATACAATTTTTTTTGTCAATAATCCTGAAGTAAGAGTATAAAATCCCCCAAGAGGGCATTGCACAAAAGAGGTAAATTTTGTTTCTTATGAATTAGTTTCATGCTGCGGCTATTAAGAATTTATTTGTGCCAATAAAAACAAAAACAGAGGAACCGAATGCATATTCCTGATGGTTTTATTTCTCCGCCAGTAGCAGTCGTTACTGGTGTGGCAAGTGTGGCGATGTTGGGCATTTCATTAACGCGATCGCGAGATGGTATTGGAATTAAACACGCACCTATTTTGGGTTTAACTACTGCCTTTATTTTTGCTGCTCAGATGATTAATTTTCCTGTTGCAGGCGGTACTAGTGGTCACTTATTAGGAGGAACTCTCGCAGCAATTATCCTTGGTAATCCTTGGGCAGGTACAATATGCATCGCCACGGTTTTAATTATTCAGGCTGTGTTGTTTGCTGATGGGGGAATCACTGCCTTGGGAGCAAATATTTTTAATATGGCAATAGTGGGAGTCTGGGTTGGCTGGAGTTTAACCCAAACTTTACAGCGATTATTAGGGGGTTACAAAAGCCGCTTACCATTAGCGGCTGGAATCGCTGCTGCTGTGAGTGTAGTTGTGGCTGCTATAGCCTGTGCTATTGAGTTGGCTATTTCAGGAACAGCACCTCTAGGGTTAGTTTTACCAGCGATGACTGGTGTACACATTTTGATTGGGATTGGCGAGGGTTTGATTACTTCCGGCGTGTTGACTTACCTAGCCACAGTTCGACCAGATTTGTTACCTGGAGAAGAACGACAATTAAGAGGGTGGGTAATACCAGTAGTGAGTATTCTGTTGATTTCTGGTTTACTTTCCTTGGTAGCTTCTGCATGGCCAGATGGTTTAGAAAGAGTTGCTGAAAACTTAGGCTTTATTAAGCTTACTGAAGAGGTAAGAGTGATAGTACCAACACCTCTAGCCGATTATGGCATAGAAGGATTGGGTTCCATCGGTACAAGTATTGCTGGAATTATTGGATCAATCGTTTGCTTTGGTGTTGCTTTTGGTATTGCACAAGTAGTGAAACCAAAGAATGCTTAAATTATCATTATCATTACCATTACCCTTACGTTTGCAGCTATCTCTGGTTGTTGTCATTGGAGCAGCTTTATTAAAGTATGAAGCTTGGGAAGCTCTGGCTGCATATGCTTCTATTGCACTGCTTTGGGCTGTCTTATTACGCGTACCCATTCCTCAACTCACGGGCTTATTGGGTACAGAATTAATATTTCTGTCATTAGTGGCTTTACCTTTAGGATGGGAACGAGCGAGTTTTCTGTTGGTTCGTTCTCTGGTTTGCTTGCTGACAATGAATAGTTTTTTGTTAACTTTACCGCCACACAGTTTTGGTATTGCTCTGAAAGCTTTACCTGTTCCGGGTGGTTTGAAGCAAAGTTTATTGTTAGCAGGACAATACTTAGAAATCTTATTGGCAGAAGTCCAGAGAATGCAACGTGCTGCTCAATTGCGGGGTCTTAATGGCCCTGGTGGATGGTTACGTTACGCTAGTGCAGCGATGATTGGTAGCTTGTATCTCCGCAGTTTAGAAAGAGCAGAGCGAGTTTATGCAGCAATGGTAGCTCGTGGTTATACAGGAGAATTACCTGTAGATTCAAGATTAACAGCAAAAGAAAGATTAATTTTGTTAGTTGCTTGTGCGATCACAGGTACTTTAACCGTAGCTTCTTATTTCTAACTTTGCGATCGCTTACCCCTAGCTTGGTTCTTCCTTTCCTCCTTCTTTTATGACTTAATGACTAATTTCTCCTTTTGAAGGGTACAATAAATGCCGATTGTCTTCCAAACTTTGAAAGCTTCATGATCTCCAGTAACGACTTTCGACCTGGTGTCTCTATTGTTTTAGATGGATCTGTATGGCGGGTAGTGGAATTCCTCCACGTTAAGCCTGGAAAAGGTTCCGCATTTGTACGGACAAAGTTGAAAAATGTCCAGAGTGGGAGCGTGGTGGAAAAGACGTTCCGAGCAGGGGAAACCGTACCACAAGCGACTTTGGAAAAAAGTACGATGCAGCATACCTATAAAGACGGCGATGATTACGTCTTTATGGATATGGAAACCTATGAGGAAGGTAGATTAAGTGCAGCCCAAATTGGCGATCGTGTCAAGTACCTCAAAGAAGGTATGGAAGCTAACGTCGTCCGTTGGGGTGAACAAGTACTAGAAGTAGAACTACCTAACTCTGTGGTGTTAGAAGTGGTGCAAACTGATCCTGGTGTTAAAGGTGACACAGCTACTGGTGGCAGTAAACCTGCAACTGTAGAAACTGGTGCAGTTGTGATGGTTCCTCTGTTTATTAGCCAAGGGGAACGTATCCGCATTGACACCCGTAATGATACATACCTGGGCAGGGAGTAAATTATAACTCAGCAAAGATGGAAATCTGTATTTCTATCCCTAGCGGGGATTTCCATCCCTGCCTCGTTTAATATTTAATCTTTACCAAAAAGTCTATCTACCACTAAATTGATCATCAAGTGCGTACACTAAAACGTACGCAAAAGATAATTGGTAATGGGTAATTGGAAATAAGTAATAAAAAATAATATTTATGAAATTTCTGTTACCTTCTGCCCCTCTGCCTACCTATACCAAGCCGCTCTGCGTCTACTACCTTTTTTAACGCATTATGAGGTAATCAAAGCTGTGCCATTGGATTTTAATGAAATTCGTCAATTGTTGGAAACTATTGCCAAAACAGACATTACGGAAGTAGCACTTAAAAGCGACAATTTTGAAATCACCGTACGTAAAACTTTACATACTCCTGGAGTGTCACCAGCAACCGTAGTGTCTTCAGGTGTTACTACTGCCTCAGGATTACCGCTTGTCACCTCAACTCCACTAGTCGCATCTTCTCCCACACCAGACGCGACAGCAAGCCGTACTGTTGATACTCCAGCGACTACAGGTGTACAATCACCAGCAACTCTCTCACCACTAGAGCAAAAAAAATTTACAGAAGTTACTTCCCCAATGGTGGGAACATTTTATCGAGCTCCTGCACCTGGAGAAGTAGCATTTGTAGAAGTGGGCGATCGCATCCGTAGCGGTCAAACTGTGTGTATTATTGAAGCCATGAAGCTAATGAATGAAATCGAAGCCGAAGTATCCGGACAAGTAGTCGAAATTCTTGTTCAAAATGGCGAACCTGTAGAATATGGTCAACCTTTGATGCGAATTAATCCAGATTAAGTATTAATCTATATAACTAATGTCTAAATTCGTAAAATTTCTCAGTTCAGTTCTTCCGAAACAATCGTGATGAAACAAACGTTGCCTGTACCGCCAGAAGTTGTGCAACAAGTAGCTGAATACTTCAGCCTGTTGAGTGAACCAATGCGCCTGCGATTGTTGCATTTATTGCGGGATGATGAAAAATGCGTACAAGAGTTGGTAGAGGCAACCCAAACGTCACAAGCAAATGTGTCAAAGCACCTGAAGGTAATGTGGCAAGCGGGAATTCTGAGCCGTCGCAGTGAAGGAACTTGTGCTTACTACCGGGTGGAAGACGAGATGATTTTTGAATTATGTAACCGAGTTTGCGATCGCCTCGCCAGCAGGTTAGAACAGCAAGCTCGGAGTTTTCGTGTATTGAATACAAAGTAATTAGTCATTAGTCATTAGTCATTAGTCATTAGTTAGTGAATAGGGAACTCTTAACAGGGAACAGGAAACAAGGAGATAAGCTAACAACCATGCCCAATGACCAATGACCAATGACAAATGACAAATGACAAATGACAAATGACTAAGGTTGAAAATTTTCATTGAAGTTTTGACGTGTGAGTGGCTGTTCTAACTCTAAACCTTCGCCACCTAACACATCGAGTTGCTTGCCGTCTACATCAATATATACTTTGGCATTCGGATTTAAACTAGTGGCTGTGTAAACAATTTGACCTAGACGCCCTTGCATAGAAGTGCTTCCGCCGCCACTTGTAAATTCTCCAGACAAATTTACACGAACAGTATCACCTTGAACATCTACACCCAAGACTTTTGTTCCTTGAGGAATTGTACTCGAACCGTTACTTCCTTCTGTCGGCCCTTCTAATAAGCGTTGGAAAGCTGCTGTTAAAAATTGGTTGGGTTGGTTACGATTTGCTTGTACCTGGATTGATTGAGAAACCAGTTGAAAATTTTTGCCAGTGTCTTGTAACCAATAAATTTGGGTTGTTTGTTCATTTGCTACTTGTGGCGGATTACCGGGTACAAGGCGTTCCGAGGGTGTAGGGTTGGTGTTCTGATGAGAATTCCAAGTTAATAAGCCGACTCCGCCCCCTACCACCACAACTGCTGCTGAAATAGCTGCTACTACACCAGAAGAAACCCGTTTAGATCCTTGTTGCTGACTCATATACAAAACCTTCCTTGAACTCTTGATACTATGCTACGTGAAGAGAAGTTTGGTTGAAGACGAGACTTACTAACGGCGAGTTTCCAACAACTTAGAAGATGGCTCTACTCTTAAAAATGCTGCCATTTCTAATTTACCTGGCTTCATTTTCCATTTTAGAATTCGCATTTGTAATCCGTCACCTTCCAAATTACGTAAATCTAATTGTTGATTTATGTTACTAATAATCAAATTGAGAAATTCTGCTGGAAACTCTTGTCCATCTAGTGATACTTGTGGATCAACTAGCTGAAATTGTCTACCACCAACAATACTTAATCCAGAATTAATTTTAAATAAAAGGGGTATTACCTCCTCATCGCTTTGTAACTCTACCTGAAAAATAAATCTATTATTGGCTAGAAATTCTACCTTGGGATTGGCAAAATTAGAGGCTTGGGCAAATTGCAAAGCAGAAGAATTCCGTTTATTAAACTTTTGCACCCTCTTGAGAAAATCTGGTGATTGTAAAAGTTTATTAATATCTTGATCTGTGACAACCAAACGTACTCCAGCCTGCAAAGGTTGTTTTAATTTGAGTAATTTTTGCCTGATACTACTTGGCTCAAATTCTATTTGATCGGTTTCTAGTTCTAAAACTGCGATGCGAAAATCTTGTTGTTTTAATTGCAAAGAACGCCCTGCAATTAACACTCTTTCTACTTTACCTTGCAGTAATTGATAACTAGGAGCATTATCCACCCTTACTTGTAGTTGTTCCGCTGTAGAAAACTGCGAGCGAATGGCATTTTCAGCAGTCTGATCAATTACCACTCCTACAGGAGCAACTACACCCAATAGGCTAGATATGAGGATTGTCAGGAGTTCCATATTATTTTGAAGGGAGCGGGGACAAGGGAGACACGGGGACAAGGGGAGCCACTGCGTTGCGCGGGTCCCCCGCGTTGTAGCACGTGGCGTGGACAAGGGGGACAAGGGAGACAAGGGGGACAAGGGAAGGGAGAATTATTTAACAAGTCTCTTCCCAATCCCCAATCCCCGATCCCCTATCCCTGATCCCCGATCCACCCTTTAAGAGTAGATACAATTTCAGTGATGGGGATTTCGTGAGAATTGCGGCTTTTTCTTTCAACTACTTCGACTTTGCCATTGGCGATCGCTCGTCCTGTGACTATTCTGTAAGGTATACCGATCAAATCTGCATCTTTGAATTTTACTCCTGCTCGTTCGTTGCGGTCATCGAGTAAAGTTTCAATTCCGGCTTGATTGAGTTCTGTATAAAGTTTTTCGGCGATTTCTATTTGTTGGGCGTCGTTAATATTGGGAATTGTGACAATGGCATGATAAGGTGCGATCGCCACAGGCCAAATAATCCCGTCTTGATCGTAAGATTGCTCTACTGCTGCTTGTGCCAGTCGTGATACTCCCACACCATAACAACCCATCACCAGAGGTTTTTCTTCTCCCTGTTCGTTGGTATAAGTCGCTCCCATTGCTTTGGAATATTTTGAACCCAATTGGAAAATATGTCCAACTTCAATCCCACGAGCGCTTTTTAAAGTTTGTTCAGGGTTGTGCATGGCGCGATCGCCTGATCTGGCTTTACGTACATCTACTATTATATTTGGTAATTTAAATTGCTCTTGCCAATTGGCTCCAACTACGTGATAACCAGATTCATTTGCACCTGTGACAAAGTTCTTTAAATCAACGGCGGTTTGATCTACCAAACGCAAAAACTTTGGATGGACTAAACCCCCCTCAGTCCCCCCGTTGACGAGGGGAAGTTGGCTCCCTCCCTGTTGACGGGGAGGGTTGGGGAGGGGTTGAATGTAATCATCAGCAATATCAGGTGCAATATAACCCAAAGGCAAAGTTTTCGTTGCCCATTTTTTCTGAGCGTCTGCGTCGGGTACTGCTAACCGGATAACTGCGTTTCCACCATATTGGGAAGCTAATTTTGTTAACTCGTTTTGTAACTTAACTTCGTTAACTTCTTGATCACCCCGGATACTCACCAATACCAATACTTTTGTACCAGTATCATAAACTGCTTCGTACAGAACATTTTTCACAACTTGGGTGGGAGAACATTTGAGAAAATTGCAAAGTTTCTCGATGGTGTCGGTTCCAGGAGTTTGCCGTTTTTCATAACTACTAAAGCTAGAAGGTTCCGCCTCAGCAGGTAAAGATACAGCTTTTTCGACATTAGCGGCGTACTTACCATCTTCAGTGTAAAGAACTTCATCTTCGCCAGCTTCTGCCAAAACCATAAATTCTGTGGAACCAGTACCACCAATCGCCCCAGAATCTGCTTCTACAGCACGAAAACTCAAACCAGAACGCCGCAGCATATTGCTGTAGGCTTGGTACATATCCTGGTAAGTTTTTTTCAGGCTTTCTTCATCCGCATTAAAGGAATAAGCATCCTTCATAATGAATTCCCGTCCGCGCATCAAACCAAAGCGGGGACGAATTTCATCGCGGAATTTAGTTTGAATTTGGTAGAGGTTCAGGGGTAGTTGTCGGTAAGAGCGAATCAGATCACGGGCTATGGTCGTGATCACTTCCTCGTGAGTCGGCCCCAATGCTAATTCTTGTTCGCGGCGATCAATAAGGGCGAACATGATACCCTCAGCTTTGGTATAAGTATCCCATCTGCCAGATTCACGCCATAGCTCTGAAGGTTGTAATTGCGGTAAGAGACATTCTTGGGCGCCGGTGGCGTTCATTTCTTCGCGCACAATCTGGGAGACTTTTTGTAATACTCGCCACATCAGTGGGAGATAGGCGTAAACACCACTACCGATGCGACGAATATAACCTGCGCGGAGTAGTAATTTATGACTGGGGATTTCAGCATCTGCTGGATCGTCCCGCAGTGTAACGAATAACATTTTTGACAGTCGCATCGTTTGTCCTTTTTTCGGTGTTGCTAATATCTAACTACAGAAGTTTGAAGTATAAAGGATGAAAAGCAGGCTCAAAGAAGTCTGAAGTATAAAGAATGAAAAAAGGATAAAAGATAAAAAATTTAATTTTTATATTTCACGCTTCATAATTCATACTTCATATCGCTATCATCGGAGAAAATTACCTTGCCTGATGTCATTAATCAAGCACAACCACCTCTAGAATTTATTCCGCCAGCATTTAATCCCTCAGTTTTACGAGTGATTCAGCTAGGTTTACCCAGTTACTTACGCTGGAAAACAGCAATTAGCCAAGTTGAAGCAAATAACGTAGAGGTTTTGGTAAATCTCTATCGCCAGTTTCAAGAGGGAAAGATTCGTTTTTTGATAGCATTTCGCCATCCTCAAGCCACAGATCCACTGTGCTTGGGCTACTTGCTTTCCCAACTCGTGCCAAGGGTAGCACGACAGCAGGGAATACCGCTACAGCATCCAACCCATGCTCATTTTATCTACGATCGCGGTATTACTTTATGGGCTGGGAATCAAGTTGGCTGGATTGCTTCTCGTTTAGGTGCAACACCCATTCAACGGGGTAAAGCAGACTGGACGGGTTTGCGATCAGCACGAGATTTGTTCGCCAATGGACGCTTCCCCATGGCTGCTGCACCAGAAGGCGCTACCAATGGACTTTCAGAGATTGTTAATCCCCTCGAACCCGGAATCGCCCAAATGGGTTTTTGGTGCGCGGAAGACTTGCAAAAAGCTGGACGAAATCAACAGGTTCTGATTGTACCAGTCGGAATTCAATATAGTTATGTTGTAGCTCCTTGGGATGCGATCGCCAATTTGTTAACTCAATTAGAAACCTACTGTGGTTTACCTCCCCATAATCACACCTCCCCACACCCTGAATTTCTCTATCCTCGTTTGTTACGTTTAGCAGAACGTTTACTAAGTTTCATGGAGGATTTTTATACACGCTTTTATCATCAAAAATTACCAGAAATTCCAACGCAATCCAAAGAAATAAATCAAATCATAGCCGCTCGTTTAAGTACACTTTTAAATATAGTTTTACAAGTAGCAGAACAGTATTTTGATTTGCAGTCTAAAGGAAATTTTAACGACCGTTGTCGCCGAGTCGAACAGGCAGGTTGGAATTATATTTTTAGAGAAGATTATAAAGATGTCAAATCACTGTCATCTTTAGAAAGAGATTTAGGCGATCGCATTGCCGAAGAAGCGAATTTGCGGATGTGGCACATGCGTTTAGTCGAAAGTTTGGTTGCGGTTACAGGTAATTATGTACAGGAAAAACCCACCGCCGAACGTTTTGCTGAAACAACATTAT
Organism: Pelatocladus sp. BLCC-F211; assembly: GCF_041928655.1. Classification (NCBI taxonomy): domain Bacteria; kingdom Bacillati; phylum Cyanobacteriota; class Cyanophyceae; order Nostocales; family Hapalosiphonaceae; genus Pelatocladus; species Pelatocladus sp. BLCC-F211. The sequence goes on from NZ_JBHFLM010000075.1 coordinate 25,043, forward strand.
TAATATGGGATGTTGTTACTAAAATTAGAGGCGGTAATCCTTTCCAGCGTCCGCTTTTGGGTCAACAAAGAGCGAAAATAACTGTGGGTGAACCACTATCGATTTCCGAACGGTATCCAGTGTATAAGGGAAGTCGTCAAGGTGCAAGACAAGCTGTTGCAGATTTTACTAAAGATTTGCAGCAAGCAATGGAAGGTTTGATTGTGAAATAGGGGTGATTGTGGTCTGTAATCAAGTACTTACTTCAGCTTGAAAGAAACTTCGTGAAGTACCCCAACCTACTTCGTTGAGGTTGGGGCTTCCAACATCAACTCAATTTAGGGACGGTCTTATTCGTCTTTCGGGTTTCCCGCTTCATTCGCTGATGCCTTCTCAAACCCGTGTTTGATTGTGGTCTTACTCC
>NZ_JBHFLM010000076.1:0-25689 GCF_041928655.1 Pelatocladus sp. BLCC-F211
CTTGATGATTGTCTACTAGATATTAGTTCTGGAGCTGAACAAGAGGAGGAAGATCCACAAGATTGATTCCCCTTGTTATTCGCGATTATTTATCGCGAATAATGTTTCTTTCTGTATTTTTACAAAATTGGGATGCTCCCCGTCCATCCAGTATCTCAAACATTTATTTCTAATGAATTGAGTAGTTTTGATAGCTTCCTCAATTGCTAAATATTGAAGTTTTTTAGCTTTGACTTTGTACTCTAGAACTAGCAACTTGACTCACCCCCTTGTTATGCCTATACTCTATTTAGTATAGATGATGGTACTAGGTATGTCAACAGGTAAAGGTAAAAAAAGAGTAAAAAATACTCCTGTTTTATATGATGAAGCTAAAAAGAGAAGAGGTGTATGGCTAACTGATACAGCTTGGCATTCTGTGCAAGAGCTAGCTGTAAAAAACGATGTAAGCGCCAGTGAATATTTAGAGGAGATGATTAGAAAATATTGCGTCACTGAGGCGTAAACGCCGCCATTCGGCTTTCATCCCTTGGATACGGCGCAAAAAATAAGCCCAGCCTTCTGAGTTATTCAATGCGCCAACAGTGCCAATCGCAGGGTTTATTAAGGCTGGGCTTATTTTCAAGCCAGATGAAACCCTTGCCTAAAGTACGGAATACGGCGCTGTGCGCCTGTTCCTCAAGGGTTTTCAGCCTGCTTTCCTTATAAATCCTTAGCTAAAAACTAAAACTAGCGTAGGTTGGGGAGCCAGTGCGTTGCGGGGGTCCCAAGAGTTGTAGCACCTGGCGTTTGAGGAACGTAGACGCGCCCTGCGCGGCTTCTCGCAGAGTAACCCAACATTATCAAGGCTTTGTTGGGTTGAGTGCAAGCGAAACCCAACCTACATTTCTTCTTAACTGAACCGTATTAAATTATAAGTAATCAAGCGAACCTGATATCACGCTTGTTGAAATCTGCTGTATTTGTATGCATGTGAGGTTCTGGTGAAAATTGTCAAAGTTACCCAGGATGAGTTTAATGAGTGGCTAGACCTGACTTTAAAATTATGGCCAGATGAATCACGTGAAGAAAGACAGATAAGTCTGACAAATATTCTCCAATCTCCTCGTGAGGCTGGATTTATAGTCAGAGCTGAAGATGGAAGTGCGATCGCATTTATGAATCTTTCTCTTCGCTTTGACTATGTTCCGGGTGCTACTCAGAGTCCTGTTGCGTATGTGGAAGGGATTTATGTGAAAGATGAGTATCGAAAACAAGGTGTGGGTAAATTTTTAATCGAGTACGCTCAAAAGTGGGCTATTGAAAATGGATGTGTGGAACTTGCTTCAGATGCTTTACTGGAAAACACAGCAAGTTATGAGTTTCATACAAAAGTAGGGTTCCAAGAAGTAGAACGAGTTGTCACTTTCATCAAAAAAATAGCTTCTTCTGAGTGATTTCTACTCTTTAGGAAAGAATCATTTAACTTTTTGATACTTCCTTACCAAACAACGTCCGGTACATCAACTTATAAATATCTGTATTATCAACCGTATTTGGTAGCAACTCAGAATTAAAACCATGTGCTTTTGCCACAATTGAGCCAGTGAAATCACCTAAACCAGCCCAAGTGATCGCAAAGGGAAAGCGTTTACCTTGTTTGTCTGGTGCAGAGACAAAAGGTAAAGTTGCAGTTCCTTCTTTTCCATCCCAGGGTGAACCGTTTTCGCCTTTTTCTGGTAAAGGCTGATTGAGAGGGAAATCTTTTTCTGTCACTCCTACTACTTCTAACCCACCTGCATCACTATCTGCGGCTGTTACCAACAAAGTATTCGGGTTTTTTTCAATAAATTTCATCGCCACACCGACAGCATCATCGGCGCGTTTGATTGCTTGAATACAACCAGCTGCATGATTAAAATTGCAGAAATTATCACTACCCTCTTCTTCTAAAACCACAAAGAAACCCTTCGAGTTCTGGGACACTATTTTTAAAGTTGCATCCAACATTTCCGCGACTGTCGGCGCTGTGGGGACATATAAAGGCAAATTTTGCTTTTTCAATTCTTCTTCTGGTGCATCGTTATAAGTATCATCGGCGGCAAAAATGCCCAGGACTTTCTTAGTATTTGCTGGTAATTGCAAGAGTTCATCACGGGTATAAACCACCGTGTAACCCTTTTGTTTGGCTTCTGTGATCAAATTGATTCCGTCTTGGCGTTGACTTTGTTCGGCGGTGGTGTGTCTTCCAGCTGTCCCTTTGGGTAGATACCACATCTCGCCACCACCCATAATTACATCGACTCCAGATAGAACAATTTGCTTAGTGATTTCGGCAAATTCGCGGCGATTTGCAGCCTTAGCGACAAATGCACCCGTCCCCGGTTCGTGAATCATCCCGGAGTTAATAATTGCAGTTCCTTTACCTGTGGCGATCGCTTCTTGCATAATTGTCTGAGATTGACCAGAAAAAGCAACTACAGGTTGAAAAGCTTCATTCAAACCGAAAGAATCAGCATTTACTTTCACTCCTGTGGCGTGAGTCACCGCACCAGCGTTAGACGTAGCGGTGAGTTGGTTTTTCATGTGTCCCAAGTACACAGCCAAATGCGACATCTGATCCCAATTGAGTCTACCATCAGGGCCAAGATAAAGCATCCGCGCCGCCCCCCAGTGAGATACACTCGTACCATCTGGATGAATAAAGATTACATTCCCTGGGCGGGAGTTGGTGTTAACTGGGTTCGGGGAAGTGCAGGCCACTAATATAGCTACTAAGACAGTGGCAGCTAAGACAATTATTTTGTTATTAAATAGCTTGAGCATATGTTTAATAGGGACGTAATAGTATGAGGTGTAGGAGTGTGGGACATCCTTACACCCCTACACCCTTTCTTTGGTCAATTTTCTATGGCTTTAATTAAAGACAAGTTAAGAACAAAAGCTTGGGCTGGTGCAGTAGCACAACCAGCCCAAGAATTTCCTCTCACCCCCTTACCTGTAATTTCTGGCACAATTTCATCTGGTTTACGCGGCACACTTTACCGCAACGGCCCTGCGCGGATGGAGCGGGGCGGTATACCTATGGGACACTGGTTTGATGGAGATGGTGCAATTCTGGGCATACATTTTACTGATGCAAGTGCTACGGGTGTTTACCACTATGTTCAAACTATTGGCTACCAAGAAGAAGCTGCTGCTGGTAAACTACTTTACGGTAACTACGGGATGACAGCACCAGGAGCATTTTGGAATAAATGGTTCAAACCAATCAAGAATGTTGCCAATACTAGCGTGTTAGCACTTCCAGATAAACTATTAGCATTGTGGGAAGGTGGTAAACCCTACGCTCTCGATTTGCACAATTTGGAAACTTATGGCGAAGATGATTTAGGTGAGTTAACTAAAGGTTTAACTTATTCCGCACACTACAAACGTGATTCGCAGACAGGGGAAATATTTAACTTTGGAACCACTCCTGGATTAAATTCCACTTTGCATATTTATAAAAGTGATGCTAGTGGCAAAATTTTCCAAAAAGCAGCTCATGAACTTGATGGTATTCCTTTGGTGCATGATTTTGTTTTAGCAGGACAATACCTGATATTTTGCATTCCGCCAGTGCGGCTGAATTTGCTTCCTGCTTTAACCGGGTTGAGCAATTTTAGTGATACTTTGAAATGGCAACCTAGTAAAGGAACCCAAATTTTAGTCATTGACCGCGAAACCTTGAATATCATCAGTCGTAGTGAAGCAGAACCTTGGTATCAGTGGCATTTTGCTAATGGTTATGTAGATGATAGCGGTACGATAATTGTAGATATTGCGCGCTACCAAGACTTTCAAACCAACGAATATCTCAAAGAAATTCCTTCCGGGGAAACTCACACCCCAGCTCAGAGTACACTATCGCGAATTTACATTCATCCCCAAACAGGCAAAGTTACTAATACTCAACAAATATTAGACCGTCATTGTGAGTTTCCTAGTGTACCACCCCAAAATGTCGGACAAAATTCCAGATACACATACTTTTCGACTTTCCGACATGGGACAGATATTAGCCAAGAAATATTAAATGCGATCGCCTGCTATGATCACAAAATCGAAACTCTCAGCGAAACAAACTGTGGTGAAAATCGCTATCCCAGCGAACCCATCTATGCAACAGACGCAGACAATCCACAACAAGCTTGGATTTTAACGGTTGTCTACGATGGGAATTGCGATTGCAGTGAAGTTTGGATATTTGACGCTCATCGCTTAAGTGAAGAACCCGTGTGTAAACTGGAATTACCAAGTGTCATTCCTCCTAGTTTCCACGGTACTTGGAAAGCGAAAGATTAAGGGTGTAGGTGTGTAAGAGGATAAGGGAAGGGAGAAAATAGAAAACCAAGCATTGATATCAGGTTCGCTTGATTAGTTAATAATTCCCTCTGAACCCCACCCCCAACCCCTCCCCGCACGCGGGGAGGGGTGGCGAAGCCGGGGTGGGGTAGAATGAAAATGAGTACAGATGCGATTCATCGCATCTAAGTATTGTAAAGACGCGATTCATCGCGTCTCTACTACAATCTGCTTGTATGCTTGGATTGTTTGACGAGCGATCGCATCCCAACTATAGTTTTGCAATGCATATTCTTGAGCGTTTAACCCTCGTCGTTGACATTCCGCAGGATTTTGCAAAGCGGTACGCAATGACTCAGTCAGTGTTAGCACATCTGTCGTAGTCACCCATCCCGACTGACTTTCCTGCACCTGTTGGTAAATATGCACTTGATCAGAAATGACTACAGGTGTTCCTGCTACCATTGCTTCAGCGACAGCGATACCAAAGTTTTCGTAGTAGGAAGGTAAAACAAATAAATCAGCAGCTTGTAGCAGACTAGATTTTAATTCCCCAGTGACAAAACCAGTAATTGTAGTGTGCGATCGCAAATTAGAATGATCTATCTGTGATTTGATTTTATTCTCATAATCAGGATCTTGGGGGTTTGTTCCAGCTAAAACAAAGTGAAAATTTAACCCTGCAACTAAAAGCTTTTCCAAAGCTGGAATCAACAAATTCAAACCCTTTTTTTGATCAATTCGCGACATAAATAATACTAACGGGATATCATCATCAATACCCAATTGATTACGTATGCTTTTCCTATTTTCCTGGGGAGGAATCACACCCAATTGCATCACCAAATCTCGTGTTTTTACTCCGAATCTTTCGGAAATTTTCGCTTCTTGAACACTAGTAAAATGAAGTGCAGCCGCACCAGCGATATTATCACGCTCTAATATTGCAGCATAAATTTGTTTCAAATATCTTTTTTTTTGTAAATCGGCTGGGTCAAGAGTACCTAAAGGACGCAAAATATAAGGTAGTTTTCGATGACGACAAATTGCCGCAGCAGCACTACTTACAGGAGAGAATAAAGCATGAATGTGAGCTACATCAAACTCTTGGGCGTAGCGATTTAACCACCTGCATAAATCAAGAGAAAATTTGTAGCGACGAAAAGGTGTGCAACGAAAATAGATGATTTCATAACCATCTTTCTGAATGGGAATATTTAAATTAACATCCAAAGGTTTTTGACCGTTATCACCATTACTATCAGTTGTAATCACAGTAACTTTCACACCTTCTTTTGCTAAAGCCGGGGCTAATCCTAGTATCATTTGACTTGGACCACCGTAAATTAGGGAAATAGAAGGGACTATTTGGAGTATATGCATTATTTATTATTTTTGATAATTCGACCACCGATGCACACAGATAAACACAGATGACCACGGATAGATTTTACGGATGCTTTTATGTTATTGCTTTTGATTATTGAGTAATTCTTGGTAAAACTCTAATTGCTGTTTTGCTAAAGCTTTATTTGTATATTGTGACATTGCTTTTTGATATCCCATTTCACCTAAATTTTGGGCAAAATCTGGTTTTTCTATGAATTTAAGAATGCAATCAGCAAGGATTTGGGCATTTCCTTCAGGAAATACTAAACCAGCATCACCAATTACGTGAGGAATCTCACCCGAATCAGAACCAATCACGGGTACTTGACAAGCCATTGCTTCAATCAGAACATGACCAAATTGTTCTTTCCAACCAATAGCAGTTAAGGTTTTAAATTTGTATGTTGTTTCCGATGGTAGTACCAGAGTATTCATTAAGTTGATATATTTATAAACTTCATCATGGGGAACACTTTCTACTATCATTATTCGGTCTTGAATCTGGTTTTCTGTGGCTTTTTGCATTAACTCTGTTCGCAAATCACCACGTCCTAGCAGCAATAATTTCCAAGCTTTATCTTTTGGCAAAAGAGTTAAAGCTTCTATCAGAGTCAACAACCCTTTTTCTTTTACAAATCGCCCGACAAATCCAATAATAAATTCATCTCTTTGAATACCTAATTGCTTGGCTAAATCTGGTTGTGATTTAGGTGTAAATACACGTTCATCCACACCTAGTTGAGGTATGACTTTAATTGGTCTTTTGTATCCACGTTGGCGTAAGATTTCAGCACCATCTTGATTGCCAGATATAATACCGTGGCTATTTTGGAGATTATATTTCTCTAACAAAGAAACTGGAAAGTTTAATTTGTATGGTAAGTTCCACCAGGTAAAAAATAAATTTTTTGCTTGTAATCCCAAAAGTTTATTCAAGGTAATCATTTGAGCATAAGCTAGACTTCTCGAACCTTGTTCTACTTGAATTATTTGGGGACGAAACTGTCGCATTAAAGATATTAAATCAGTGCCAAAAGTCAATAATCCTTGATGATTTTGACTAAAGTTATAAATAGGTACAATCTGAAATCTACCTTCTTGGCGATATTTGGCTTCAATAATTTTGTTTTGAACTCCTCCCGGTTGCCATTTTTTAGGGATTACAACTGTTACTTCAATCTTTGATTCTAGCTGGGATAGAGCCAATAGTTTCTCACAGTTAATATCTACAATATAGCTATGACTTGCGACTAGAATTTTCATAAATAAAAAATAATAATTAATATATGAAGTTCGTAGTAAGGACTTGAGTCCTTTTTAAGCACTAAAGTGCTTACTACAAACTCTTATCTAAATGAGTGTAAATTTGACCATCATTCCACAGAGATTGGATGATAGTTCCTAAAGCTTTAGCAAAACCTAAAGCGTAGAAAATAGCACGGGTGAAAATTTTGATTGGGGAACCACTTTTGTGACAAGGGGGACGTCCTAAAACATGACAGTCAAACAAACGGATGTAAAGGCGTAAAGCTTGACTAACAGTCAGGTTTTTTAGCCCCAATAGAAAATGATTGTGATAAAAAGTAAGTTGATATTTGAGCGATCGCATACTAATATCATGACAACCACCCGTTTCTTCTCCCAAATGCACTAAACTAGCTTCTGGGTCATACCAAATCTTATAACCGGTTTGTCGTAACCGCAAACAAAAATCAGATTCTTCTCGGACTGCACTACCAATAAATCTCTCATCAAAATGCAGTCCATGCTGAGTAAAAATCTCACGGCGAAACGACATATTACAACCCCTCGCTGTCAGCACTTCTTGGGGTTTGATTGTATGTACTAAATCTATATAATACCAAGCAATACCAGGGTCCATTGCCTGGGGTGGTAGATATTCAATCGTCTTATAAGGTGCATCTCCCTGCGTTTTTCCTTGAACAGTATCAGCTATTTTCATCCTGTCAAAAACTCGCCCAGCAACAGCGCCTATCTCTGGTTTTTCTAAATAATTTTTTGCATGAGCTGATAAAAATCCAGGGTTTAATTTCACATCATCATCAATAAATAAAACTATATCTCCTTGAGCGCGTCGCACCGCATAATTACGCGCCCCTGGTAAACTAGCCCAGTTTAAACTGAACCATTGTATTTTACCTGCTGTAGCTTGTTCCGATAAAAAAGCTTCGGTTTCTAGTTCATGTTTTGGAGTTTGATCTACTACTAAAACTTCAAAATTTGCATAATCTTGGTTCAAGACATCAATCAAACTATCTCGCAGCGCTTCTTCTCGACCATAGGTAGGAATAATCACAGAAATCAAAGGTATTTTGTCATTAGTAGAGACGCGATTAATCGCGTCTGTACAAGAGTTATTTGTCATTTGTTAGTTGTTCCTCCTTGTTTCCTTTGTCTTCTAATTGTTGCAGTCTTTCCATTTTGTCTATGACTGGTAACTTTAAAAGAATTCCAGCCGCAAACCAATAATAAACAGCTACAGGATCAACATCTAGAGGATAGTAATAGGTGTTGTAACTAATAAACAATATAAACACCCACATAGCAGCACCGTAACTGCGGAAATTACGGTTTTTTACCAAACGATACTGTCGAAAACAAATAATTGTTAAGGAAGTAACCAAACCAATAAATCCTAATAGTCCAAAAATTCCTACTTCATAAAGGACTTTTGGATAATAGGTTTCGACTAGCTTTGTTGGGCCCATCGCACGTGCAGAATTAGTTGCACGACCTAAACCACTTCCAAATGGCCCATCTACACTTTTCCAATTTTCCTCAAATTGTTGAACTATAAATTCATAGGGAGGAGAAGCATTCCAACGTGCGATAAAACTATCTGTTCTCTCTTGTACAACAGTGGGATTACTAACGATTGCAATTCCCAAAAGCAGAGCTAGTCCAGCAAATATAGGGATAAATCTTTTTAAATTTCCAATTTGACCTGTCAGCACAAGTAACATTACAAAACAAACTGGTACTAGAGCTAAAGCAATTCTTTGTCCCGAAATAACTGCATTAATAAATACAGATGCCATTGAAGCTAAACTGATAATTCGCCAAATAATAGCAGGATCGCTAAAGCCAGTTGCAAAGGTAAAAAACGTGCTAGAAATTAAAAACCATGCCCATTGCCAAGGTGCAACAAAAGTTCCTGGTAAGCGAATCATTCCTTGACTAGGACTATAGACTAATGAACCACCAAAAAAACATCTTGCTTCTAGCGAAGCTTTAAATAAAGCAGCACCCTCCGCATTTCTTGTACCTTCACATATTCCAGTTAATAATAATAAATATTGAATAAACCCCAGCACACAAGCAACAAGGATTAAAACAACTTGTAAGCGAGAAATAAATAGAAAATCCCGTTTATTACGAATTAAATAATAAACACAAGCAATCAGAGGTACATAACCTAAAAATACTTTTAAGCCCAAAATTCCCATACCAATTGGAAATTCTTTTGGTGGTGTTTTAAAAAGTGCAACAGGAGGTGGGTTAAACTGCTGTCCAGCATTTACAAATAACAATGTGACTATACACGACCCTAATAAAATATATAGTGGAGTTTTAATTCCCTCCGGAATAATTAGGGGTAATCTCTGTTTACGACAATTCTGCCAAAGTGCAATCAATGCAGGAATATAGAAAGAGTCTTTAGCTAATTGCAGTATGGGACTATTGCCGATGTAATAGGTGATAGTACCTCCAAATGGTACATAAAAAATAAAAGCAAACAAAGCTTGGCGGGGATATTTGTAGGCGAGTGACATGACTATAATTCCCAATACTGCCGGAACTGCTGCTTTAATTCCAGCTACTAAAAAAAGAATAAAGCCAAGAAATAAGCCGCCACCAATAGCAGGAGTCAGTATATTAATCAGTTCTTGACGCGCCTGTGCTGCTTTGCGCTTTTGGGCTAAACGTTCTTTGAGGGTCAGTGTGGGAGTTTCTTGTTTTTTCTGCTTTTTGGTTTTTTGATTTTTCTGATTTGTTTTTTTATTTTTCCGGAATTTGACCTTTGATTTCGGCATGATTTGTTATCAATACGCCTTTTGAATAGCCAATCATAGCCTTGGAAAGATTCAAATGTAAATAAATATACTGGTGTGTGAAGGTTCGTAGTGAGGACTTTAGTCCTCAAATATTTAAGCACTAAAGTGCTTACTACAAACCCAGCATAATGCCCTGGTGCAAGAATTCACTTAACTTGCAACCGCCATTGGCTTTTTGCGATTGGGACGCTTGCGGTCTGATTTTTTCTTCAGTCCAACGGCTTGGGCTTGATCACTATCTGAACCATATTGACCACGCACAACTTCTTTCATCGCTAATACAGCGTTGTGAAATTCCCATTCTGCTAATCGCGCAGCATCAGCAGCAGCGCGGTATAAAGCTAGTTTTTCGGTTTCGACTTGTTGTTGCATCACCATTGCCTGATAAGCTTGCTGTAAGTTGTCAACAGAAGCATCAGCACGGCTTGTATTGTAGGTGCTGATGGTTTGCAAACCGTGCAATGAATCAATATCTTGACTAATTATTTGAGGAGACAAACGACGTGTTGTGTCTGGGGTAGGCATAAATGCATACGTATGAAACTACACATTTAATGTTCCCATTACAACAATAAAAATAACAGTAAGATATTTAGATCCCCGATTTTTGTAAAAAGTCGGGGATCTGAACTGGAAATTTTAAACCTCTTGTTTTTGTTTCATTTTTTCAAGTTTTTGAGCTATGGCTTGAGCATCTTTGCCCAAAAAATTATTACTGTCGCCGTTGCTCCAAATTATGTGACATGCTAATTGCCAAGATTGATGAATATGAATCTGGCGAAACTGAATTTGACGAGCGTAAGCTAAGTTTAAACAGCCTCTTGTAGGTGTTTGACAGAGAATAGGTTGTGGCATAATTAGTTAGACCTTTAATAAAGGGTCGAGAAGCGGTTTCTACTTTGGTTGGGTGGAACCGCTTCTCTTATTTCATTATCTACCAGTTAATTGCGCTTGTCAATAAGCGTAGTTAAATAACATGTAAAATATAGTAGTATGTTGCTATGGATATGAAGCAGTTAAGAGAAAAAGTTGGTTTAAGGACAGTAGACGTAGCATCACAACTAGGAATTGCTGAGTCTACTGTTCGCAATTGGGACAGTGGTAGACATTCTCCTAGATTGTCTATTGAAGAGATACCGAAATTCTTGGAGGTGTATCAATGCACTCTTGAAGAAGCGATCGCTGCTGCAAAAGAAAGTAGAAGGAAGTTTGATGAAGCTAATTCCTGATTTAATCTTTTGCAAGCCGATACATTAACAATGTAAGCCGATGCATTAACAATGTAAGCCGATACATTAACAATGTAAGCCGATGCATTAACAATGTAAGCCGATGCATTAACAATGTAAGCCGATACATTAACAATGTAAGCTGATGCATTAACAATGTAATCGTTTTTAAGCACTGAAGTGCTTACTACGAGCCGTTTTTAACTGGTTGAGGGGTTTGATTCCCTCAATCATTTTCCAATAACATCATTTATTCCTGGGCGGATTATGGCAAGAATGAAATAGTACTGTTATGCAGGCGATCGCTTTTCCCTTGGGAAGTAAAGATATATGAGTATTACTCAAGCTAAACTTTTTACCCTAGCTGAATATCACAAACTCGCGGAACTGGGCTTTTTTAGTGAAGATGATCACATTGAATTAATCAATGGAGAAATTATTCAAATGGTAGCAAAGGGCAAAGCCCACGAAACTTGTTTGCGAAAATTGTTAAAGGAACTGCCAAGATTAGTAGGAGACAGAGCAACTTTACAATCTCAAGCACCAATTATTCTACCGCCCAACAGCGAACCAGAACCAGATTTTGCTATTCTTAAAAATCGCTCAGATGATTATCTTTTCGGTCATCCCGAACCTGCTGATGTGTTGTTAGTTATAGAAGTTGCAGATTCTTCTTTAAATTATGACCGAGATGTGAAGATACCTCTCTATGCTAAAGCCGGTATTGCTGATTATTGGATAATTAATTTGGGTGATAATTACCTAGAATATTACAGCGAACCATATCAGGATAATCAAGGTAAATATGGTTATTTAAATAAAAGAATTGTCTTAGCAAATCAGGTAATTACTTTACCTTGCTTTCCTGATTTGACATTAGATTTAAATAAAGTATTTCCACAAAATATGAATGCTTAAAATAAAAAACAAAAATGGACAGATACCCGATTTCTGAGGGCTTAGAGGATTCGGGGATCTTGTTGTTCACGAATAATTTAGGAATATCAAAATTTAATTAATGTTCGTAGTAAGCACTTTAGTGCTTAAAAAATAAGATTTCTACTTTCATCTGCATGTCGGACAATCATTTACACAAAAAACCGACTTACAACACAACTAAAACCAGGTAACAAAGGAGAACTCAATTCATCATTATCTAACAACGTTACCATCAACTTTAAAATTCCATTTTCCCGGCGATAAACTTCAACTTGTTGCAATCGCCAATCTGCAATCCAATATTCCTTCACTCCCCGTGAAGCATAAAGCTTGAGTTTCGCTTCTCTATCCCGACGCTCATTTTCCACACCAGGAGATAACACCTCTACCACTAACTCCGGTGCGCCTGTTAAATGTCCCGCTTCGTCAAGCAAAACCGCTAAACGTTCATGACTCGCCCAAACCACATCAGGGATGACATTATCAGTTTCCGAAAACAGCACACCAGGAGTGATACTTGCTTGTCCCAAACCACTAGAATCTGACCAAAAATCAAGTTCTCGGAAGATACGACCGCAAGTACGTTGATGTTTCCAGTGGGGCGCTCTGGTCATGAATAACTCTCCGTCTATAATCTCATAGCGTGTACCCTCGTTTTCGGGTAGAAGAGCTATGTCTGTAGTAGTCCAGCGCACACGCTCAGTTGCTGTCTGATTCATAGCCGCTCTCTTTTTTAATAGAGTTATATTTTAAAGCTAACTGATAAATTTGCAATATCAAGCGTCAATTCAGATCCCCGACTTCTGAGAGAAGTCGGGGATCTCGCCACCTATCATTACTAAATATCTTTGCTTTTTTGCCAATCTTCTAATGCTGCAATGACAAAAGTTGCTGCGGGATGATTGAGCATTTGTCCTAATGCTTGAATTCCTCCAGTTTTTAAGGCGCTGATTACTCGTTGACGCAGCTTGGAATTATTATCGATATGTTGAATCGCTGTTGTTGCTACTGCCATTTTTCCGCAGTAGTATTAGTTGGGTAAGTTTGGGAGAGTTGATTAAGTAGCTGTTGGATTTCTGCTGCTGCTTCAGATAAACTATTTTTAGCTTGGTTAACATTAAAATCGCCTTCCACATTACCAGCAACATTGGTTGCAGAGCCATAAAAGTTTTGAGAAAAATTTTTAGAATTATCTGACATCATATTTATAATCTCCGCCAAATATTAAATACCTTGTGGTTGGGGTGTATAGAGAAAATTGCCTTCCACATTACCAGCGACACCAGTAACCGTTTCATAAAAATTTTGTTGCGAGAAATTCATGATTGGTTGAGTTGATTTAATCGCTGTTTTAATAAATTTTGTATATTCGTACTGATTAATTTTGCTGAGGGGGCGACGAAATCAGCTAAAAGATAGACTCTATAAGCTTCATAGCTCTTAGACCTTGTTGATAGTACTTCCGCTTATTAGGATTTAATTTCATTAATTCCGTTACTAATTCCATACAAATATCCTTAAAATTGACCCAAGTTTGGCCATATAAGCCGACATAAAAGCTACTATGTCTGCGCTCTAACCGATTCCTTTCTTTGATCCGACCAACATATTTTTGTATTCCTTTACGTTTAATTTGTTGACCTTGAATCGTTGTAGAAGTGTAAGCAATTGCTATCAAGAAAACTAAAGAAATAAAGCGTTCACCCTCAACCTTAGCTTGGGTTCCTGCTGTAGAGTTAATTGATACGAGTGATAACTTGGTTTTCCATGCACAATTACCTGGTGTAACAGCTAAAAATCTGGATATACAGGTAACTCGTGACGCTGTAGCGATCGCCGGGGAACGTCAGCGTCAGCATCAGTTTGAAAATGCGAACTACCTGCATTCAGAGTTTCGCTATGGTAAGTTCCAGCGAGTTGTTAATTTGCCTGTTGCTGTGCAGAATGACAAAGTACAAGCAGATTTCCGCGATGGTATCCTGACTCTGACTCTTCCCAAAGTTGAAGAAGTCCGCAATTGTGTTGTGAAAATTAATTTAGGTGAAGCTACTGCTGATCAAAGCATAGACACAACTGCTCAAACCGCCTGCAATTGAAATCGCACTCTCATAGCGAAAGCAAAGGGTTTAAACCCTTTGCTAGTAGCACAAGTCGTCTGAAGACGACTTCATAAAATCAAACAGTAGACCTCTTGGATAAATTCTCAAAACCCCGTTCTAGGTTAATTTTGCTTTGTGTCTTGGTGTCTTGGTGTTAAATAAATTTCATTGAAACACCAAGACACTAAGACACTAAGAAGTAATACCATTTCACGTTAATCGCGATACACATAAATAATGTAGAGACGTGCCATGGCACGTCTCTACAAAAAAATATGTTTCACTTTTAAAGGAAATTGATATGACACCTTAAATGGAGGTGTTTCAAATATTCATGCAAGAGGTCTAGTCTGCTTTAAGCAGACTTTTGCTATAAGCGTTTTTTTGAACATTTGCGATGCTCCCTAGACTTAAGTCGAGTGAGGTTTATTATTTCAGCAAATATTCTTTTACAAACATCACCGTTGCATAAAACTGGAAATCAATATTTTTCTTCTTACTAAATCCGTGTCCTTCATCTTTTGCCATTAAATACCAAACTGGCACATTATTTTTTCTGACTGTCGCCACAATTTGTTCTGCTTCGCCTAAAGGAACACGGGGATCATTTTGACCATGAATGACAAATAGCGGTTTTTTGATGTTACTGGCGTTATTGACGGGCGAAATTTTGAGCAAGAATTCTCGCATCTTCGGATCACGTTCATCACCGTATTCAACTCGTCGTAAATCACGCCGATAGCTTTCAGTATTTTCTAGGAAAGTGACAAAGTTGGAAATGCCGACTATATCAATTGCTGCACGAATGCGATCGCTATATTTTGTTGCGACTGCTAAGGACATGTAACCGCCATAGCTACCACCTGTTACCAAAATTCGGTCTTTATCCAAGTTCGGTTGAGTTGCGATCCAATCGAGAAGTGCGCCGATATCTTGAACCGAATCTTCCCGTTGATAACCATTATCTAATGTCAAAAAAGTTTTACCGTAACCAGTAGAACCCCGGACGTTAGGAAACAGCAAAGCAACACCCAACTCATTCAAATAATAGTTATAGCGTCCCAAAAAAGACGGGCGAGATTGTCCTTCTGGCCCTCCATGAATATCAATGATTACCGGACGCTTGCCTGGAAATTTAGCAGGAGGGCGATAAAGAAAACCAGATATAGTTTTATTATCAAAGCTTTTCCACCGCACCAACTCTGCATCAGAGAAATTTGCTGTATTCAACCCGCCAGTTTCGCTTTCAGTCCAACGTTCAACTTTTTGAGTGCGGATATTCACAGAATACACATCTGCGGTGAAACGAGCTGAAATTAGAGTCAAGCCCAAATCTTCGTTGTTAGGATGCCAAGTAATACCGTATACCTGCCCCACAGGTAATTTAGGTAAAGGCTTTTCTTGCTTAGTTGCTGTTTCCCATAAGTATAGTTTGCTTGCTCCATCTTCATTAGTAACAAAAGCTAGGTATTTTCCATCTTTTGTCAGGTCAAAATCTTCCACATCCCAAGGAATCTGATTAGTTAAATAAGTGTGTTGCAGTGTAGCTAAATCAACATATGCCAACCGAAAAAATTCTGAATCCCGATCAGTCGTTACATATAAACCCTTACCATCTTTGCTAAATAAACCACCTCCGTAGGAAACTTTCTCTTTCCCTCCCTTGGATGTAATTAATTTTTTCTCGCCAGAGTTAGTATCTACCAGCCACAGATAACTTTCATTAACAGATACATATTCTATTGCCAGGATTTTACGATCATCAGGCGACCAATCCAATGGTTGCCAACCACCACCTTCAACTTGTGCTAGTAACTTATTGCTCTGAGTATTTTTCGGGTCAATAATGTAAAAATCGTTATCTTTACCTGTGCGACGAGTCGAGGTGTAAATCATGCGATCGCCACTATTAGACCATACACCCCGGCTATTTTTGGACTTGCCATCGGTTAGTAAGGTAATATCACCCGTCGCTAAATCATAACGATAATTCTGGTTAAATTCGTTACCATCAATATCTTTACTGAAAACAAAATAATCGCCCTGGGTTGGTTGAAAAGTCCCTCCACCGACCCGTTCTGGAAAGAAAGTCATTTGCTGACGACTACCAAGAGGGAATTTGACCAAATGCACTTGTGGCGTGTCTGCGAAACGGGTTGAAATCAGCATTTCGCGACGTACTGGGTGCCAACTAGAGAGACTAGCAGCACGAAAATTAGTGTAGCGCTCAACCGTTTGTGCTAGTGTTGCTGGAATTGGTGGAATTCCCTCGACAACTAGGTTTTCATTGGGAGTAATCACAGAAGTTTGAGCAGCAACCATGAAATTTGGTAGCAGAAATACTGCAAGCAGTGTAGCAAAGAAGAGTGAGAAAAATGGCATTTTTTGAGTATGGCAGATTCTGAGCTTAGTGATTTCGCTATTGACTTTAATTGATCAGTGCGCGATCGCCATCAAATAATTTGCAATTTAAAGCTTTTAATATGGAATTAAGTTGAAATATTATAATTCATGAACTCACATATAAGTTATGATTATTTGTCCTAATTGCAATCACTCTAACCCTGATGGTTCTGTCCAGTGTGAAGCTTGCTATACACCGTTACCAGCGACTACTAACTGTCCTAGTTGTGGGGCGATCATACAGCTAGATGCTTCTTTTTGCGGCCAGTGTGGCTATCACTTACAAACTAATTCTGTAACGGTAAAAACGCAAACTACTATTCCAGGTAGTTCTGTCGCAAAACCACACACTATAATACCATCATCAGCACCGCCTGTTACTTCTAACACTCAATTCCCTCCTAATAGACAGCAGAAAAAAACAGGTTTAAAAAAAAGGCTTTTACTCCATTCTCTCTATCAAGAGATAGCAAGAATAATTGCAGCGATAAAAACTAGATGCTGCTTAAGAAAACGTCAAAAAAATGTGTCTGTAGCGCCATTTATCAGAGATTTAAGTAAGTACAAGTTTGGTATTCCTCTCAAGCCTATATTCCGTTTTGCTCATGAGCCTGTACACTCAGGAAGTTCTCTGGCATTTATTGGGCGACAAGCAGAATTAGATACCTTAGCTGAACGGATTTTATTTTCTAATGGTGGTTCTTTTCTTGTTACAGGTTATCGTGGTGTTGGTAAAACTTCCTTTGTCAATCAAGTTATTAAGCATTTAGAAGAATCTTTACCTTGGGCTGAGACATATTTGGGTAAAGTGGAAATTCTTGCTGTACAGCTTAATATGGCACGTCCGCTACAACCTGCGGAATTAATGCACCATATCATCCGCAGACTGTATCACAAGTTATTAGAAAAAGGAATATTCTCGTACCTCAGTCTTGATTTACAAGAACAAATAGCGCTTGCATATCACCGCACTTCAGTCAATATGACTCGAACTATGGCAGATTCTTCAGAAAGCAATTTTGGCATCAACGAATTTAGTCTTACAAGTGGTAAACTCAAGGCTAGTTTTAAGCCTGCAATTAGTTATAAACGTAGCCACACTCAAAACTATCAAGCTGCATTTTTAGGATATGACGATAAAGCCGCAGAGTATGACGTTATTGAAATTTCTCGCCGATTGACCGCAGGCTATATCAAACAATCAAAATTATGGCAGCAAAATCAACCATCATTACTTAGCAAGTCAAACAAGCGTATCCGATTAAAAATCATCTTTGTTTTTGATGAAATGGATAAGCTTGAAGAGTACGTAGTTGAAGATGCTGGAACTCAAAAACTTTTTATAGATGTTATTCTTAGTAATCTCAAAAATCTTTTTACAACCTCTGGTATTTCATTCATATTTGTAGCTGGGAAGGATTTACAAGAACGTTGGCTTGAAGATTTAGGGAAGGGCGACAGTATTTACGAAAGTGTTTTTTCCTACGATAAATACTTGCCTTGTATGTGGGCTGATGTTAATCATATCTGCGATGCACTAATTGACTGGGGTGCTGTACCAGATCATCCTACTCTCGTTAAAGATAGTTGTAGTAAATGTGGTACTCCAACTGTTGCAAAACAAATGTTTTGTAATAACTGTGGTGCTTATGTCTTAGATCCCTCTGAAGCCAAAATCATGTTTGAAGATTTCAAAAAGTATCTTGCTTATCGAGGTCGTGGTCTACCTCGACGAATTATTCGAGGGTTTAATGAGTACGTGCAATGGAATCAAAAACGACCAATATTAGTATTTACACATCAAGATGTTCGTCGTATCCGCTTCTATGCTGGCTTACAAGATGTTTTAGTAGAAAACTTAAGAAAATTATTAGGAAATATTACGGAAGAATCTCTAGGCTCACAAAAAGATAAACAGTTGTTAGGAATTTATTACTTAGTAGATTGGATTTTACGTCAAGGCAATCGTGAGTTTTCTTTAAATGATGCAATTAAAGCATCAAAACAACTCAGTGCCAAAATTGCCTTAGCGGAAGAAATTGCACTACATATTATAGGAGATGTTATTAATTTTCTATTAAAAAATGAATATCTGGAAGATGTCAAAACAGAACTGAGTCAAGCTCAAATTGTCGATGTTAATGTGCAAATTGATAAGCTCTACAAAATACCTCCTCGACGCATCACTGAAATGACAGGTATATCAGATATTTTTGAAGAAGAAGCCTATATATTGCGTCAAGAAGAAAATGTTTCAGTGCAAATAGAGAATTACAAAATAATAGAAAAAGTTGGTCTTGGTGGTATGGCGAGCGTCTACCGTGCCTGGGATGAACTGAATGAGCGATGTGTAGCAATCAAACTCTTAAACAATAGTTTGGCATCAAATTCCCAAGCAGTCAAACGATTCAAACGTGAAGCAGAAGTAATGCGTACTTTAAAACACCCAAATATCGTTAATTTTTACGATATAGGTGAGGTAAAAGGACAGCATTATATCGTTATGGATTATATTGATGGGCCTAATCTCAGTACGGTTATAGATAAGCAAGGTAAACTAGAATTTATTTTGTCGTTGAATATTATAAAACCTGTAGTAGAAGCGCTATTTTTTATACATAATCAAGGCTTTTTTCGTAATGATGTTAAGCCAGGAAATATTTTGTTTAGCACTACAGGTAAAGTGTTTATTACAGACTTTGGTATTAGCAAATCAAATCAACCTGACATGGAAATTACAGGTATGATTATGCCTATTGGGACTCCACATTACATGTCACCAGAACAATGGGAAAATCAACTAGCAGATGCACGAACTGATATTTATGCTATTGGTGTAACTCTTTATGAAATGATCACAGGTCGGCGACCTTTTGAAGGAGATTCGGTTGAGCAAATTAGACAAAGACACTTGTATAATCATCCTATTCCGCCATCACGCTGGACTAATTTAACTCCAGAAGCTGAAGCAATTATTCTGAAATGCTTGGAAAAAAATCCTGAGCAACGCTTTCAAAATATGAGTGAGTTAGCCTCAGAACTAACTAAAATTATTGACAAATACCCATCTGTAGATTTAATACCAATACTAGAAATGACAGTGGGACAAGTTAAAAACGATATTGTCTTTGAACTACAAGATACAGAATTCCCTGCTTCCATAGACTTTTCTAGTGATAACTATCCTCTTCCAGAACCCCCAGTTCCAACCTCTCCATTTTCCTCCACACAAATCCAAGTTTTTGGTTCACACTTATTTGTACTTGCAAGTTCGGAATCCACAAGCTCAATATCTGTAGGAAGTGTAATTCAATTAAATAAAGATACAACAAGTTTTGGTCGCAGTAATGACAACGAAATTTATTTAGAAAATAATCGAGTATCCAGGTTTCACGCCAGGATTATCAACAAAGATGGCATTTACTATATAGAAGATTTAAATTCGAGTTTTGGAACTTTAGTAAACGATAGTTTAATTCGAGGTTTATATCCGTTGAAAATGCAGGACAAAATACAAATTGCTGATTTTATCTTTGAGTTTAGGCAAAGCTAATAAGCCTTCTGGTAAGAGGAGGTTGGAAACGGACTTTGGCTATTAGCCTAGAATAAAATTCTAGGCGTACTCATGACAATGTGTTAAATCTGTGTCTAGTAAATCACTAGAAAATGTTTACTTTCTCTGACTGCAATGTCAGAATTTCCACACCATCTTCTGTGACAGCAATTGTATGCTCAAACTGCGCCGAAAGTTTGCGATCGCGTGTCAAAGCAGTCCAACCATCGCTTAAAACCTCAACTTCCCAAGTACCTTCATTAATCATGGGTTCAATGGTAAATACCATACCAGGTCTGAGTACTCTGCCTTTGCCTCGTGTGCCGTAATGGGGAATATCTGGTGCGGTATGAAAAATATTGCTGATTCCGTGTCCAACAAAGTCTCGCACTACAGAAAAACCCTGTGACTCAGCATATTCCTGAATCGCACCACCAATATCTCCAATGCGTGCGCCTGGTTTCACCTCAGCAATACCTCTGTCACGACATTCTTGTGTCACCTCGACTAATTTTTTGGCTATGGGCGAGGGTGTACCAACAAAGAATGTTTTAGATGTGTCGCCGTGATAACCATCCACAATCAGTGTCACATCAATATTAATTATGTCACCATCCTTCAAAATTTGCTTGGGATTAGGAATACCGTGACAAACCACCTCATTAATACTGGTACAAATTGACTTTGGGTAGCCTTTGTAACCAAGAGGCGCGCTTTTCGCTCCGTGAGCCTGTGTCCACCGTTCTGCTTCATCGTTAATTTCCAGGGTGCTGACTCCTGGCTTCACCATCGGTTCTAAATGATGTAAAAGTTCGGCTGCCAAGTGACCAGCCTTACGCATTTTCTCTAGTTCTCTTTGGGATAAAATTACAATAGTTTGATTTTTCATAAGAGTTTAATTATCTTTATTCATTCACAACTGCGGTTAACCCGGTTTCGGCAGAACGCCTCGCTGCATCCGCAACCTTAAGAGTATACAAGCTTTCCTCTGGAGTGACATACAATAGAGTGCCATCAAAAAGATGGTTTAACACCATACTTGTATCTTTAGCAAATAATCCTCGGCGACTACCAACCTCTATGGGTGTGGTTTCTTCTGCCTTGACTAACACTCCAGTATTACCATCAAAAATTAATCCTCCTTTTTCACCATGAACCTCAAATCTACGTTCTGGTTGCCACATAGTTTCGCCTTTAGCATAGATCACTTGTGCTAGCAGTCCACTGCTAAAACTCAACTGAGCCACACAGAAACAGCTTTGATAATATTCTGTTTCCCTTGCCCAAAAACGATTGTGACAATTGACTGTTAGAACTTGACCAAATAGATCAGTCAAGCGATGTAATCTTGACAACGCTCCGATTAAGGGAAAACCGAAAAGTTCATGGCTGTAAGTCCATTTATTGGGTGCGGGATGTTCAGGTTTAATAGTGTTGTAGCGGACAAAAAAAGGCTGCCCAACTTTAGGTAAATTTTGCTTCAGGGCTTGATGCACACCACCCAAAAGTTCTATATGTTCTACGTGTAGGAGTTTATTTTGAGTTTTTGCTAGGGCAATGAGTTTCTCAGCCTCTGGCACACTCAAGGCTAAGGGATACTCAAGAATTACGTGTTTACCGCTAGAGAGTGCTAATGCTGCGATCGCACTATGATCTCGATTCACTGTACAAATTATTACTAAGTCTAGATCATCTCTGGTGACGAGTTCTGTCCAAGAACTCATGACTTGACACTGAAATTCCTCAGCAAAGGTTACTGTTTTTGCGGGTGTGTTTCCAGCAACAGCAACAAGGTGCGTTCGCTCATCATCCATCAATGCTTCTGCACGTAGCTTTGCCGCATACCCAGTACCAACTAAACCAATACGCACTTTAGTTTCATCCATTCTTAAACTATTATGAGAACTTAATCAGCAAATTTGGACGATTTATCTATACATTCAAGCTTCTTTTCAGAATTATAAATATACCTAATAGTTTAACTATTAGCTGGTTTATTCTATAAGCAAAACTTATTGTTGGCAAGTAACTAAATTTCATTACTAATCGCCTTGAAATTCCGGTTACATCCTTTTCTTTTTCTCGTAGTATCAGAAGTGAAGCAAAATATCACAACCGACTAATCCTATAGGACTAGCCGAACTTCTTGCTTCAAGATAACTTATACTGCCGCTTGCAAAAGAGAGGATTACTGTATGGCAACTTTCAAAGTTACACTCATTAGCGAAGCCGAAGGGCTGAATACAACTATTGACTGTGATGACGATACTTATATTCTAGACGCTGCTGAAGATGCTGGTCTGGACTTGCCCTACTCTTGTCGTGCTGGTGCTTGTTCCACCTGTGCTGGTAAGCTTGTGTCTGGTTCTGCTCCAGACCAGTCTGATCAATCATTCTTGGATGATGACCAAATGGAATCTGGATACATCCTGACCTGTGTTGCTTATCCAACCGGAGACTGCACCATCGAAACCCACAAAGAAGAAGAACTCTACTAAAACTTAGGCGCCTCACATCTACATCTCTTGCAAGAGTCATGGATGCCCTAATAATAGGGGAAGAAAAAGCAGGACAGACAAAGAAAATTCTTCTTCTTCTGTGTCTGCCCAAAACACCTAAAATTTGGCAAAAAGTCAAGTTGTACCTTGGCAAAACGGCAGGAAATGCATAAAGTTGCCTTCCTGCCTTATTCGCTTGATTATTGAGCGCATCTAAACAAATAGACAAAAGCTTGCTGCACAAGCTTTTTACCTACAGAATAGCTGCCCTCTTCTACTAGTTTAACTAATTCGCCGTAAGTCCTGCACGCTCATTTGATACTCCAAGTCAGTGTGGGTAGCTCACTACCTCTACTACCTCTACTTGAATGCTATTTCAGCTAAAAATTTCTGTTCGTCAATTTAATACTATTGTCGAGAATATGAATTTGAGTGCCAGGATAGTAAAACTCTAATATTTTTGCATTCGACCAACCTAATTGAGCTAGATTTTGTGCGCCTGTTTGACTCAAACCAACTCCGTGTCCCAGCCCACCACCAACAAAGGCGTATCCCCAAAGCCCCGATTGACCTTTATTGAGAGGTTGCAGGTAAAATAATGTACTTACCGGAGCAAAAAAGGCACTACGAACTTCATCTTTGTATAGGTAAAATGTGCCAATTTCTGTGTCAACAGCTAGTTTGAGAATACGTCCGCTTCTGCTGCGTTCTACTACTTTCATCCCTTTGATGGTTTTAAACTTAGCATAAGGGCTATTTTTTACCTTCAGAAATTTCTGTAAACCTTTGGTGATATCTTCTAGTTTGGTTTCTCTACGCCAGCGGAACAGATCCCACTCGCTTTCATTAAACCCCTTTTTCAGGTTGATAAATCGCTGGAAGTTGTTTTCATCTGCGAGATTTTGCCCCCGCAAGTTCCAAATATTGCTCGGAGAATCAATTATGGGTTGCAGATAAGGACGGTCATCTCCATTCCAAACGTCGCTGAAAGCAGCTGTGACACCGCCAGTGGTAGAAGAATAAAGGGCGTCTACCAACTCGTCATTATATGTCAGTACCATACCTCGTGTAGTAGCGATCGCTTGATCTGTAGCGGCAGTGGCTCCCTTCAATCCATAATAAACTTGACAGTGTGTATCAGCGCATAATTGATACCCATCTGCCTCAAATCTATGTATATTTCGCAGAGCATAGGTACGAGCAATAATCGCTTGTGCTTCCATTGAGGCTTTTGGGGCTTGAGTACCTATTTCATAAGGTACTACTCCACGCAAGTATGTTTCTAAAGGCACTAAGTTTACTAAAGTATAAGTACCATAAGCATTTGACTGTAACTGTAAACGTCCGGCGTAGAGTCGGGCATTTTGTGGTTTATTAGTTTCGTTTACCTTAACTAAATTTTTATTACTACTTATCTCCAGATAGTCATCACTGTAACGCTTACCATCTATTACCCAGCTCACTCGTGATAGTTTTTGTGGAGTTTTAGTATCAAGAAGCACTTTATCTTTGTCGGTAGCTTGCAAGCTTTCTAATAGTAAGCGACGTAGCAAAGGAGTGCTGTAAACATCCCGTTTTGCCCATATTTGCCAACGTTCTGGTTGAGCGATTTCTACTTCAATACCCTTGGATTGCCAATTTTTCGCACTATCTTCGGCTGTTTCATAAGTCCGGTAGGTTCCCAGCACCACCCGTTCCTCAAGCGGTGGTTCCACTAACGGTTGCATCGTCACTTCCAATTTGATTGCTTTGTTTGTAACCAGAGTTTGCGGCTGGTTATTACCTTTTTGGAATTTTAACTGCAAGCGATCGCCCTCTGTGGGTTCAACTAGCAACTGTTCTTTCGGATTATCTCCAAAGCGTTGCACAATCCCAACTCGCAGTTCTACATCATTCGCCAATCCTTGAGGACGCGATGCAGCCGTCAAGCCCAATAAACAAAATGTTGTCAGTACACTATACGAACAACGCCAGAGCGATATTTTCATATAAGTAGATCCGCAGCCAGTATCATCTTTAATAAATTAGACGACGAAATTCCTTTGTAGTTTAGTCGCTTTATGAGGTTATTTGGCTATTGATCTTGGCTATATTTTAAACTCTTTTAACAAAATAGTTGCAACCCAAACTCATAATGACTATGATTTATATAGAGGACTAGGAAACATTTTAAAGATATGGTAAAAGTTCAAGAAATACCCTTAAATCAGATCAGGCGACCCTTACCACGCCAGAACGATCCCAACAAAGTGCAAGCCTTAATGGAATCAATTAGTGAAATTGGACAGCAAGAACCAATAGACGTTATAGAAGTGGATGGGCAATTTTATGGCTTTTCTGGCTGCCATCGTTATGAAGCTTGCCAACGTTTAGGTAAAGAAACAATTTTAGCCAGAGTCCGCAAAGCACCCAAAAGTGTGCTAATGAAGCATTTAGCGTAATAGACATTTGTCATTTGTCCTACTCTTCGAGAAGCCGAAGAAGGCGCGTCTAAGTCATTAGTCATTGGTATTAACAAATGACCAATAACTAATGAGCAGTAACTAAACTAGGAGAAAACTATGCAATCTCTACCAGTAAACATCGGTATTGACGAAACCAACAGAGCAAAAATTGCTGAGGGGTTGTCTCGTTTACTAGCTGATACCTACACCCTCTATCTGAAAACTCATAATTTTCATTGGAACGTCACTGGGCCAATGTTCCAAACATTGCATCTGATGTTTGAGCAGCAATATACAGAACTGGCCTTGGCAGTTGATTTAATTGCTGAGAGAATTAGAGCATTGGGTTATCCTGCACCAGGAACCTACAGCGAATTTGTCAAACTTAGTTCCATATCAGAAACCTCTGGAGTTCCCAAAGCTACAGACATGATTCGCCTACTAGTAGAAGGACAAGAAGCCGTCGTCAGGACTGCACGCTCTATTTTTCCGATACTAGAAGAAGTAAACGACGAACCCACAGCCGACTTGTTAACTCAACGGATGCAAGTACATGAAAAGACAGCTTGGATGTTGAGAAGTTTACTGGAAGAGTGAGGAACGAAGATCGGGGATCGGGGATCGGGGATCGGGGATCGGGGATCGGGGATCGGGGATCGGGGATCGGGGATCGGGGATCGGGGATCGGGGATCGGGGATCGGGGATCGGGGATCGGGGATCGGGGATCGGGGA
>NZ_JBHFLM010000077.1:0-3479 GCF_041928655.1 Pelatocladus sp. BLCC-F211
GATTTATACTACCAGGGTTCTGGATCAGGAGTTGTCCACTTGACCTACTTCGTTTTTTATCTGTGCGCTTTACCGCTAAAAACATAATATCATCAAAGTCGTCCTTCTAGGACGAGGCTTTAGACCCAGGTTTTTGGTAAATCCCACATAAGCAAATACAGTCAGCCATTCTTGAGAACTACCAAACGTCTCATTCATTTTTTGAGATTTCACACCATATATCTAATTTGACCTTTGTCTCCCTTGTCTCCCTTGTCTCCCTTGTCTCCCTTGTCCCCCTTGTCTCCCTTGTCCCCCTTGTCCTCCTTGTCCTCCGTGTCCCCCTTCCAACCACTACTATGGTTTTTGAGTCGCGATCGCCAACTTAGCTCCTTTAACCTGGCGCACCTTATCCATCACCGTCACAACCTGACCGTGACCAACTTTTTCATCAGCATTAATAATTACCAAGGCTTCTGGATTAGAACCCACCAAAGTACGCACTTGTCCTTCTAATGCATCAACACTAGTGGGTTTACGGTTCAAGCTCACTTGTCCATCTTTATCGACCGTCACAGTGATTTTAGTCGGAATTTGCTGTTGCTTGGCTGTTGCTGCCTTGGGTAAACTGACTGGTAAACCTTCTGAACGAGTTAAATACAACGTTGACATAATAAAAAATGTCAAAATTGCAAAAATCACATCTATCATCGGTACGATATTAATCTGCGGTGGCAAATCTGGTTCATCTTGTAGGCGCATAACTTCTGTCTCCTCTCTCGTAACGACGACGATATAGTAATTCTAATTGTCCGCCATATTCTTGAATCGAAGCTATTTGACGTTGGTACAGCCCCCGGAAGGTATTAGCAAAAAGCAATGTAAAGATGGCTACAACCAATCCTGATGCTGTAGACACAAGCGCTTCACTAATACCTGCGGTGACACCTGCGGTTTTTGTACCTCCCACATCACCAATATCTAGGGATGCAAACGAGACAATCAATCCCAATACAGTTCCCAGCAAACCCAACAGTGGTGCAAGACCGATGATTGTCTCAAAAATGTTTTGGAAACGCTTGAGGACAGGAATTTCTGCTTGGGATTCGCTTTCTAAAGCCAGACGAAATTCTTCTGGTGTGGGTTCTTCTAATTGCAACGCTGAGAGAAAAATCCGCGCGATGGGTAAGTCAGCATTTTTTTTCAGTTTATCTATCGCACCCACAACGTTCTCTACACGATAGAGATTTAATACTTCTCGTACTACTTTATTTTGACGAGTGTTGATGCGATACCAGAAAAGCACCCGTTCAATAATTAATGCGATCGCCACTACACTAAATGCAAGCAGGGGCCACATAACCACGCCACCTGCCGAAAATAACTGATTGATTACCATGCAATACTTTGTTAGGAGATGAATAATATCACAGCTAGACTAGCAGTAAATGATATAACTTATCAATAGTTATTCAAATGATTAAAAACTCCTCTCAAACTTAAATTAGCTCTTACTGATATAAAATTTTATGATTTTTGAGACTCATTTTTAGACTCAAAAGCTTGCTAAATCAAGTTTTACCGATTGTCATATCCCAGGATGATTAACTAAAAATTTTCTCATCTTATTGCTTGACTTTTGCTTCTAAGCATTCTAATCTGACTACTTAGGTAATAATAAATTGCAATATTATGAGCTTTTCCAGCATCGCAGTGCAGCAGCGAGAAAAAGAAGCCAAAGCTTTGAAGTCTTTTCTGGTTTTTAGTTTCATTGGCTCGCTAATGTTGCATATTGGGGTATTAGCTTCTGGAATTGGCAATCTTTTCGACAAACTGCCTTCTGAAGAAGAACCAATAGAATTCACAATTGTTGAACCTGCAACCCTGGAAACGGCAGACCCACCAGAAGAAACCAAAAAAGAAACTCCTAAAGAAAAACCCATAGATAACACTAGTATTCTGAGTGCGAAAGCCACTACTGACTCTACCAATAATACCGAAGTATTACCCGTACCAAAATTTCCTCAACCATTGGTAAAAGTTGAGAAACAACCGACACCACAACCTAAACCTGTGGTACAGAAGTTACAACCTGAACCTGTCAAAGAACAACCAAAACCTGTTGCTACACAGCCGACATTTACTACTGAACCTCAAAAGCCTGTTGTCCAGCAACCAGAGAATACACCAAATTCGCGACCAAATCCTACCATTGCAACTAATACTTCCTCCGCATCAGCACCAGTGCAGAATAATACACAGCCAAGCAATGAAAATTTGCGACAGGTTTTAAGCGGAGTAAGAGATTCTAGAAACAGTCAAGGAAGCACAGTTGCAAATGGTGGAGGTGGCGGAGGTTCTAGCGTTGCTACCACTACAGGCAATGGTACAGGTACAATAGTTACTGGCGGTAGTGGTACAGGAACAGGTTCTGGTACTGCCAGTGGTAGCGGTAGTGGCACTGGAACGGGAACAGGTTCTGGTAATGGTTCTGGTACTGGTCGCCAAAATGTAGCCACAGCACCTACACCTCCTAAACTGCAAACAAGCTCAGGAAATGGTCGTGCAGCTTGCCGTCAGTGTGATTCTAAATACCCTGAAGATGCCAGACGCAGAGGGGTAGAAGGCAGAGTAGAAGTAGCTGTTGATACTGATGCTCAGGGTAATGTTACGAAGGTGCGGATCATCAAATCCAGTGGAAATCGTAAACTAGATGAAGAGCATCTCAACCAGGCTCGTAACTGGAAATTAAAACCATCAGACAGTGGTAGACAAGGAGTAGCGATCGCCACTGAATACGCCCTACAAGGTTCGCGTCGTTACCGTAACGTCAAAAAACGTCAAAGACAAAGAGAAGAACAACAAAGAAATCAACAAGCAACTTCTAATTCTGCCAGCACACCACAACAAACATCACGACGTAGAAGACGGTTTACTTCAGGAACTATTGTTGATGTTCCTCCAGAAGTCAGAACTAGACAACAGAATACATCTACATCATCTTCTTCAAACCAAACAACATCAAACCAAACAACATCAAACCAAACGACAACTTCTCAACCAACAACACCTACTCGTCGCTTACACCGTCAGCGTGTGGAAACTCCTTCACAGAGTACCAACCAAACTACTCCAAAACCTAGACAGCAACAACAGCAAGTTGCACCAAATAATCCCACCCCAGCAACACAATCCACCCGTCGCCGGCGCACAGAGATAAACACATCATCGGGATCATCTAGTAATCAGACTCAGTTAAGACAATCACTACGTCGTTTCAAACAACAATCTGCGCCTGTTGTACCTGCATCTCCACCACCTTCTAGTAATGGTGAATAGTTAATTGGACAAGCAGGACGAGTGAACTACTCAGACTTGCCTACGGCTGAAGTCTGAGCTTCCCAATTCATCGGGAACAGCCTCAAAAACTCCGTAGTTTTTTTGGTCTTACATTCCCTCGGTGGGCAGGAGTCCTGGTTCCCAAGACCCAAATCTTTTTC
>NZ_JBHFLM010000078.1:0-120041 GCF_041928655.1 Pelatocladus sp. BLCC-F211
GCACGGGAGATTTGCTCGTTTCCTCCATCTCCCCTTCCCTCGCCTCCGGCATTGGTCAGGGAAGTGTCGTCAACTTGCACGCATTCTTCCCGACGCTCATGCAACGCAATTGAGCGCGGGGCTGCTGCTGCCAAAGCTCAACGCGATCGATTCAGTTATCATTACCACCTTAGTGGCTCGCTTCATTCAACTACCATACCCATTTCATAAAGCACAAGATGCGATTAAATTTATTGCTTTGCTCCTCCCCTTTACACCCTTTACCGCCTTGGTGGGGACAACAACTCAGTGTGTTGTTGGAATTTCCACCTGGGACAACTTTCAAACGATTTGGCTGGGGTGGTATATCAGCACTGTTGTCAGTATGTTAATTATTGCACCTGCATTATTAGCATTGTTTCACCATTTACGCACCCGTCAGCGTGGGAAACGAAAGTTGCTGGCAGAATTTTTTCTCGTCTTAGCACTGTTAATCGGCATTGGGTGTGCAGCCTTTGGCAGTGACAACCCAGTAGAATATATGATGGTGCTGCCGTTGCTGTGGGCTGCTTTTCGGTTAGAACAGTGGCAAACCACACTTTTAATTATTGTCATGGCAATAATTGCCATTGTTGGTACATCTAAAGGATTTGGGTCTTTTGCCAAAGACTCAGTTGGCACTTCCTTGATGCTCCTGCAATCCTTTATGAGCGCATTGACTATTGTCACATTAATTTTATCGGCGGCGAGGCTGGAAAATCGCACTTCCTCCATGCAACTAGAGCAAGCCAACAATGAGCTAGAACTTCGCGTTGAGCAGCGAACTTCTGAACTGATACAGACTCTACAAGATCTGAAAACTGCACAGGCGCAGCTGGTTCAGAAAGAAAAAATGTCAAGTTTGGGACAATTGGTGGCTGGTATAGCGCACGAAATTAATAATCCAGTCAATTTCATTCACGGCAACCTGACTCATGTACAGGAATATACTCAAGATTTATTGTCCTTTGTGGAGTTACAGCAGGAGTATAATTCTGATCCTGCTCCAGAAATTTTAACAGCTGCCGAGAAGTTAGATTTGGAGTTTTTGCAGTCAGACTTACCGAAAATGTTGTCTTCGATGAAAGTAGGTACTGAGCGCATTCGGCAAATTGTGTTGTCGCTACGCAACTTCTCGCGCATGGACGAAGCTGAATATAAAGCCGTTGATATTCACGCAGGGATCGACAGCACTCTGATGATTTTGCAACACCGCCTCAAAGCCACATCAGAACGACCAGAAATAGAGGTGATTAAAGACTATGCTACTCTGCCTTTAGTAGAGTGTTATGCTGGACAACTTAACCAGGTATTTATGAATATTCTGGTAAACGCAATTGATGCATTGGAAGAATGCAATGCCAAGCGTAGTGATCAGGAAATTCCAGATGATTCAAATCAAATTACGATTCGCACAGATATTGTTAATACTACCTGGATAGAAATAGCGATCGCTGATAACGGCATTGGTATTCCTAGCAACATTCAGCAACGCATATTTGATCCCTTCTTCACCACCAAACCAGTTGGTAAAGGAACCGGGATGGGGATGTCCATCAGTTATCAAATTGTTACGGAAAACCATAACGGTAAACTAGAGTGTCACTCAACTCCTAATGAAGGAACAGAGTTCATCATTCAGATTCCTCTCCAGCAAAAAGTTCATAGTACGGTTTAATTTGATTAACCACGCACCTGATCATAAGAATGCGATCGCTCTGTCACCAAAAAATTATTCTGTAGGGTGCGTCAGCGTTAATTTATGTTCATGATGAAATAGTAACCCAATCTGACACACCCCACATTGGTTTAGTAGTAGCGTGTATCTGTTGCAGTCAAAATTTTTGCACTTAAATATTAATAAACCGAACAATGTCCAATTATCGCCGAGCGATCGCTTCTGGAGGTACTTTCTTTTTTACTCAGGTAACTTATCAAAGAATTCCTTGGCTATGCAGCGATATTGGTCGAGAACATCTCCGCAAATCTATTAGGCGAGTTCAGCAAATTTATCCTTTCTCTATTGATGCGATCGCTCTTTTACCAGAACATATTCATTGTATCTGGACTTTACCGGACAATGATAGTAATTATGCAATCCGTTGGCGATTAATTAAAAGTTTTGTTACCTATAGCTGTGCAAAGCAATTAGGTATAACAGCAGAAATTAGTGAATCTCGCCAAAAACGCCAAGAAAGTAATTTGTGGCAAAGGCGATATTGGGAACATTTAATTAGAGATGAAAAAGATTTTGCCAACCATTGTGATTATATTCATTATAATCCCGTCAAACATGGTTTATGCCAATCTCCCAAGGAATGGCAATATTCAAGTTTTCACCGTTTTGTTAAACAAGGATTTTATTCAAAAGATTGGGGAACAGTTCAAACACCAAATATACCAGAAAATACTGGTCGAGAATAACCGATATATTGTAGGGTGCGTCAGCATAGATTTATTTGCGTGATGAAATACTATACCCAAGCTGACGCACCCTACTTGCTATACTACGGAATGATACAATCATAGTTTATTGTATCATTTAAAGTAGACGGTGTATTAATGAATTTTATTAATTCTTGAATTTGTTTCAAAGCTGTTGAATTTTGTCCAATAAGATTGTTGGTTATTGTCTGCTGTTCCAAAAGCTGTTCTTTGGTAGATTCTAGTTCCTGTTGGAGCTTGAGTAAATGTAATTCAAAAACTTGATATTTAGAAATACTATAATTTGCTTCCACATTCAAATCTGGAATAGAAGTCAAGTTCTGGTTTATTTTCCTCCACTGTTGTTTGATTTTATTGATTTCAATGCTTCGGTCAATCCCAAATTTTAATTCTATAAACTTATGAGCAGCAATAGCTTCAATAAATCCTTTACGTAATTCTTCTAAAGAATCTTCTTGCATAGTTTATCATTTTATTGAAATTCATTTAAGTTTAAAATTAAGCTAGCTTTCTGGCATCAGTAATTATATCAAAACTCGTTAAATACGAGTAGACATGATAGCTTCAGATTCCCCAGGAGCGAGCAAATTTGCGATCGCATCCGCAGTCTAACGGAGTGAATTGTTTGCCAGTTGGGTGGCTCTGCATGACATTATTTCTTTATTACATTTAACTTCGCTTATAAACTAACTCCATCTTCAACTTCTCAATCTCCAACTTCAACCTTTCATTCTCCATCTTCAAATTCGCATTCTCTTCCCTAATCAACTCAATCTCATTCCTCTTAGTCAACGCCTGATTAATCGCCAACTTCCGCATATCAAGTGAAAACCAACGCTGATAGGTTTGCGTGTGAACTTGTACACTATGACCCAAATTATCTGCTGCTGCTTTGATTGGTATGCCTAAAATGTGCGCTCGAATTGCCCAAGCATGACGTAAATCATAGGGCTTAAAATCCAATCCAATTTTACGAAACCACCAACTAACGCGCTGTGTTAAAGCAGTTATCTCCGCATGATTATTTTTATCTTTTTTACTAATTGCCGTTGCCAACATTTCTAAGTATTTAGGATTTCTTAAATCAAACTCTTCAATCCATTCTTTATGTAACGGTAATGCTTGTCTTTCCCCTGTTTTACAATCTTTATTTACCTTCCATGTTAAGTCTGTATTTTCTTTACTTAACCACCAATCTATATCAGGATTAATAAAAATTTCCCTTGGACGTAAACCAAACACTGCTAACATTCCATACGTCCAGCGCCAAAGTTGCCAGCTATCTTTTACATCTTGATTGACTTGATTACCTCTGGTATTTAGATAGTCTTCAAATTTATTAATTCCTGTTTTGATTTCTGCATCAGTTGGTATGTTCCGGGAATTGCGATCGGGCATTTTGGAATATTTAGACAAATCAATTTCTATATTGAATGTCTGGCAAAATGCAGATATAGCTCTGGCTGCATTATATCTAGCCCATTCTTTATCGATTTGTTCAATGGAACTGATCAAATTTTCCGCAGTTGCTAAATCCTGAGAATTAGTGTATCGCTGGGTGCGGGAAAAATAATAGAAAAAAGTATGTTCACTTTTAGTCGTACGTTTATGGGTTTTAAAATATTCTTCTGCAAATGTTTCCAGTAAATCACCTATTGTTTTAAAATCTTTCTTAATTGCTTCCTTCGCTAAATATTTATCGTTCCATTCAAAGGTTTTACGAGCAATTAACTTACCTAATTCGTAAGCTTCCTCCTCAGCTGTCTTGAGTCCATCTAGATTAGCAGGAATATTCAAACTGAGATTGTATTGCTTTTTCCCAGTCCCTCTTGTGTCCTTATCCCCCGGTTTAATTGGTAACGTCGCACGTAATTGCAGACTTCCATTCGATTCCCTAATTGTTACTTTTGTTTTTGCAGACTTCAAACGCAGATTTACCTTCTCTAATTCTTCTAGTACTTTTGCTCTCATATGCTCCCTTTGTTGCTTTGCTTGCAGACTTGAGCCAATAAAACTGCCGTCAGTAGATGACAGTAGCTCTAAGTCTGCAAAGGCTTGCTGATACTTGTCTTTATCCTGATTTTGCATCGCTGTGGTATTAGCCTATATTTAGCCTAAAAATTTATTTGTGATTAGCAAACAATGTTTATGATTAACACTGCTTACTACAAACATTAAGCTGTTAAAAGCCATTAAACCACAAAAAGGATTACTCCGGGCCTTATCACGGTTACGACGGCTTCGCCATCTTCGCTCGCGACATGGACATAGCACTCAATAGCCCAACTTGGGGATTAGTTAATACTCCTTGGAACAAGAAAGAAGCTAAAACCAAAGTTGCCTAAAAAAAAGTCTGAACTGAGGACTAGGGATTAGGGAGTGGGGATTAGGAATTAGGTTAGAATTCTTCCCCAATTCCCATTCCCCGATTCCCAATTACCAATCCCTGGTCTGCGTGTAAACACCATTACCCACCCCAGCAAGCAAAAGAGATACAAAAATGCCACAGAATCCTGACAAAATCGTAGACCATGTAGACCTATTTAAACAGCCAGAATACACCGAACTCTTCAAGAACAAGCACGAACAATTTGAAGGCGCACATTCTGACGCAGAAGTAGAACGGGTTTCTGAGTGGACAAAAGGTTGGGACTACCGTGAAAAGAACTTTGCCCGCGAAGCATTAACAGTTAACCCAGCTAAAGGTTGCCAACCAGTAGGTGCAATGTTTGCAGCCCTCGGCTTTGAAGGAACTCTTCCCTTTGTCCAAGGTTCTCAAGGTTGCGTTGCATACTTCCGTACTCACCTTAGCCGTCACTACAAAGAACCATGCTCTGCTGTTTCTTCTTCTATGACAGAAGATGCAGCCGTATTCGGTGGTTTAAATAACTTGATTGAAGGTATGAGTGTTGCTTATACACTCTACAAGCCCAAGATGATTGCTGTTTGCACCACCTGTATGGCTGAAGTTATCGGTGATGACTTGGGTGCATTTATCACCAACGCTAAGAATGCTGGTTCTATTCCCCAAGATTTTCCTGTACCTTTTGCTCACACCCCTAGCTTTGTTGGTTCCCACATCACTGGTTACGACAACATGATGAAGGGAATTCTATCTAACCTGAGTGAAGGTAAGAAGAAAGACAAAACTAACGGCAAAATCAACTTCATCCCTGGTTTTGATACCTACGTTGGTAACAACCGCGAACTCAAGCGGATGCTAGGTTTGATGGATATAGACTACACAATTCTTTCTGATACCAGCGATTACTTTGATTCACCTAATAATGGTGAATACGAAATGTACCCAGGTGGTACTAAGTTAGAAGATGCTGCCGAAGCTTGCAACGCTGAAGCTACTGTTGCTCTGCAAGCTTACACCACTCCCAAGACCCGTGAATATATTGAAAGCAAGTGGAAGCAAAAAACTAAGGTTTTGCGTCCCTTTGGTGTCAAGGGTACAGATGAATTTCTGATGACACTCTCAGAAATGACTGGTAAGCCCATTCCTCAAGAGTTAGAAATCGAACGCGGTCGCTTAGTTGACGCCATGACCGATTCCTACGCTTGGATTCATGGTAAGAAGTTTGCAATCTATGGCGAGCCAGACCTAATTATCAGTGTTGTTAGCTTCTTGTTGGAATTGGGTGCTGAACCAGTACATATTCTTTGCCACAACGGTGACGAAGTATTCAAGAAAGAACTGCAAGCTATTCTTGATGATAGTCCCTTCGGTAAGCAAGCAACTATCTGGCTTGGTAAAGACTTGTGGCATTTCCGTAGACTAATGTGTTTGCTATCAAGATAAATTGCCTGCACCCTTTCGTTTAAAATTATCCACAAACCCGATAAAGGCTATGTCAGGATCATAACAACATAGAACTAGTTGTAAAGAAATTATGAAAGAAATTATGATGGATGTTTTCTCATCTATTCCTCAATCAATCCACAGAGAAACAAACTGGAAATCTTTGCCACTAAACAATCCGCGATCGCTCAATTTTAAATCGGGAATTACCAGCAGCGCCATGAAGGAAAGCGTCATAAATGGTGCTAATAGTTGAGAACCCAGATGTTTTGCCCAAGCATCCATTTGAGCATACTGTTTTGCAACTATGTAGCCATCTGCATCACTCATCAGTCCAGCTACAGGTAAAGGAAGCACTTGGACAGTACTGTTTTCTACTACAGTAATACCTCCTTTAGCCTCAATCACCGCATTCACCGCCGCGCAGAGTTCCTCGTCAGTTGTACCAACAGCCACGATATTGTGGGAATCATGAGCCACACTAGAGGCGATCGCTCCCTGTTTGAGTCCAAAATTCTGAATTAATCCTACGGCTGGTGGAGTATTTTTGTAACGGTTGACAACGGTAATTTTGAGAACATCATGTTCTATATCTGCGATCACTTCGCCATTTTGAATATAGGCAGGTAGATGCTTTTCAGTTGTGATTAACTGTCCGTCAACTGCTGTAATCACGCGCACAGTTGAGCCGTTTTCGGGAATGCGAAAATCTGCCACTTGTTTCTCAGTTGCGAAAAATTGATTTATCGGTGTGACTGGCACAGATGCAAGTATAGCTTGTCCCGCTTTCGCTGCTAAAATCCCTTTGCAGTAGGTAGACAGTACGGTAAAGTCTTGTAAATTTTTCACCACGATGAAATCCGCAGGATCGCCAACTTGCAGTAATCCTACATTCATTTTGTAGTGCCAGACAGGATTAACACAGGCAATTTGCAACACATTCATGACATCATGACCTAATGCCACAGCACGCCGCACCAGTTCGTTGATATGCCCTTTGACTAAATCATCAGGATGCTTGTCATCACTACAAAACATGCATCGATCTGGGTAGGAATCAATCAAGTTGTGTAATGTATCAAAATTTTTGGCTGCCGAACCCTCACGAATGATAATTTTCATTCCAAATGCAAGTTTATCCAGAGCTTCCGCCAAGGTGCAGCATTCGTGGTCGGTAGTAATTTTAGCATTAGCATAGTTGCGTGCTGCCTCACCACACAATCCTGGTGCATGTCCATCAACTGGATGTCCTAATTTTTGGGCAAGCCGGATTTTTTCCATCACCTCCGTTGTGCGATTTAAAACGCCGGGAAAGTTCATCACTTCGCTGAGGTAAGAGATACCATCTTGCTCAAACAGTTCGCGAATTTCTTTGGCTGTCAATTCTGCACCTGCTGTTTCAAACTCAGTTGCAGGAACACAGGAGGGCGCACCAAACACTATTGTGAACGGTGTTTGGGCAGCATTGGCAAGCATAAAACGAATACCAGCTAACCCCAGGACATTGGCTATTTCGTGGGGATCGGAAACTGCTGCTACCGTACCATGTACCGTTGCCAGACGGGCGAATTCAGTTGGTACGAGCAGAGAACTTTCGATATGAACGTGAGCATCAATAAAACCGGGAAGAATATATTGGTCGTAGTCTTGCCCATTTTCATGTGCGATCGCTTGAATGTGTCCGTTGTTGATCAAGACTGTTCCCGGAAATATGGTTTTGTGGAGAACGTCTACGATGTTTCCAGAAATGCTAAAGCTTGCCATAACCCACCTTCCGGTACAACAACGAGTGATGAAGAGATTCTCGTCTAGCTTAAGTATAAAATGACTTTTTCATTCTCTTCCCCAACCATGTTCAAGCTCATTCAATGCGAGAACTTTTGAAAGCTGCTCTTTGATTAGAACATTGTGATTCTCGCCATCCATAATTAGCTGTCAGTTCTGCTACCGCCCCTAATTTCTCACTCACTCCGAGGAATTTTTCAATTTGTCATGTTCTTCCTGAGTAACCCGGTAGACTTCTTTGTCCATCATATGGATTTCATACACTGCTTCTTTTCCAGGAAAAAATAAAAATCCAGGTTGTTCTTCTTCGATTTCTACTATTTCCGAAACTGCATTAGGATTGATCTCAACATGAATGCCTTCTGTCGTTTTCAATTCTACAGGTTTCATGCCACCCTCCTTGCTCCCTAGCAAGCTTGATTACTAATGGTTGCTTAATTTAATGCTAGTACAGTCACAACTTACTTACTAAAATCAGCAAAAATAGTTAATCATAAATACGCTACAAGTTCAGATTTAGCCAGTAGGGAGGAAACTGGGTAAGAAATAAACAGATAAGGGGCGGGCTTTTGAGTGTTCTTTAAATAAGAAAGATTAGGCACACAATTCGCGCAGTGTAAATACTGGAATCTTCCCAGAACCCAATCTCTTTTATTTACCTGACTTTATTGTTTAATCAAACATCAACATTTATCTGTTCTATCTGTCTAGCAGCTTTCTCCCAAAGCTTTGCTGAAGTTTCATCTTGCCAATGAGTTCTCATATTTTCCGCTTTTTTGTGACATATTCGCTCTAACATTTCTAAGATTGCTGATAATGTCAATTGATCAACTAATCCTTCTAAAATCTCCATATATTCTTTTTGCATGATCTTTACCTCCTTAATGTCATCTGAATATTTTCTAATAAAACCCATGTAAATGACTTTTGTGTTCACAAATAATAGATTAAGATTTGTTGCTGATTGCTACCAATATTCTGCTAGCTTATACACGCAGTTTAGCCTATTTAGAATACTCAATTTTGAGAATTTATTTTTAATAGATGAAAAACCAAAAAATAGCACTTGCAACTATCAAAATATGTTAATATATAAGTGAGATCGCAGAGAACCTCTAACACAGATAAAATAAAGTGGCAACACCCTTACCAGAAAGCGGAGGTAAGAGTAAAGCCAAACCAGGATCTCGGAAGATGCGACTTGTGGGAGGTTCGAGTGAGGAGTCTGCGAGACGTATAAACCTAAGTTGGTTGTGGAGGAAACCTTGTATCAAATAAACTGGGATAGCTGATGGGTCTAGTTGTAAACAACTAGACCCGTCAGTTTATTTGTAGATAGGCATTCAGTGATCGCACTAAAAACCTTGAGCGATCGCATTAGATTGAAATAATCTAGATTTCCGTTACTCAGTGCATTGGTTTAGTTGACTTTTTTGATGAGGGACGTTCCTAGGGATCTCCAAAAAATAAAATGCCCAGCCGTATTAAATATATTTTGGCCAAACCCAAGGTAGAGCGCGCTTTCGCTTTGAGGGCGAAAGCGACGGCTGGGCATTTTATTTCGAGGATTGGCCCTACTACTGCAATGAGCGAATGGGTGATGGACATAAAGCCTAAAAACATTATTAGGTGCCTGAGTCCTCTGTGTTTCTAGTTTCACTCCTAGAGAACCTTCTTGTAACGAAAAATAATTTCGTGACACCAAAAACTACTAGGATAAAACCAGCAATTCCTAAAACTATCCAGAACCAGATGAGTTCTTTTCTTTTCGGAAAGTCCAAGCTTAGATCGTAATGTATTTGAGTTTGCTCTGTTACATCACCAAAGTACGATATCCCAACCGTCCACTCTTTACCTCGGCTGATAAGTTCAGGTGTTGCTGTGAATTCTACCTGAGTAGATAATCCGTCCTGGCGATCAAACGGTCTGTCTTGAGTGGATAAACTACCTGGTACTGAAGGTCCGTTCAGAACTAATGCAACTGGTTCTTGGGCTTTTGCTCTTGCCACTATGCGCCCTGGCTGGTTAACTCTGAAGGTGTACGTGTAAGTCGTGAAATTACAACCAAGTACATCTTTATAATTGCCAATATCGGAATACGTTCTATCTTGCGAAAGAGCACTAAATCGAGTTTCTCGAAGGTATTTCACAATGCCTAAGTAGAGTGATTTGCCTTCCTCTGTCATGAGGTGAGCTGGACGGCTATATCCCCATAAAGCTAAGTTTCCCTGGATCGCAATTCGCCAGTACCTGCCTTGACATCTGGTGGTTTTCGGTTCACGTCCTACCCCCTGAGCACCGAGCGCCTGACTGGAGCACTTAGTTGCAATGATTGCGGCGCTGTTGAAAAGGAACCTCCCACAATTACAATTCCAGGCTTGTAATCTAACAGTTCATCTATCTGGTTAAAGTGTAAGTATTTAAGTTGAAAATCCTTCTGAGACAACAGGTCTAGGTAAGAATTTGCGGTCAACCGATCAGAAGCAACGAAAACAACTCTGTTGGAAGGGAAAGACGGAAATAGCCTGTCTCGCAATGGAACTATCACTGTTACACGCAGTTGAGAATAAGAAACAACAATTGCTGTAATACCAGTAAGTACTGCAACAATCCACTTTAGTCCATCCGGAAGCTTGGAAAGTGTCTCGGAAAGCTTGATCCCGATGTTCTTAAGGTTATTCATAAATACGGTTCATATTCCAAAATCTTGAATCTACAGGGGAGCAACGCAAAAAAGTTGGATCGAGGTGTAATTGAGAATTAAACAGCTAAATTCTCAATAAAATTTGATTTTTTGGTTGTGATAGCACATAAAAATAGCCAATTTACGCCCCAAATTTTACTACCCAACTTTTTCAGGTTGCTCCCATCTACAGAAACTACCTTGTTACTTTGGCGATCGCATTGCATATCTGCTGTCTTATTTAGACTGTTCAATGCCACAGCTTTAATTGGCTAAAGTTTACCTTAGCAACCAGAGCCAGCATATTTTTAGTGAATATCAACTGGTAGTATCGAGAATCAGTTGGCGATTGTGCAAGCGATCGCCTTTTGATCTCCACAATGTCCACAGCGCACCCAAGCCAACAAAGATAATCATCAAGCTGAGAATATCACCGAAAACTGGTATTGCGGTGAGGATAACAAATACTACCAAGCCAATAATGAGGGATGTAAAACGTCTATTTGATACGTTTAGTCGTATTTTGTGTAACAGCCATTGTCCACCCAGAAAACTGAGGATAATCTGAGGCACATAGCTGGCAAAAATCAGAAACCCAATTACCAAGCTAAGATTAGCCAGTATTCCCAAGCCTATGGTTGGCAGGATTAAGTTTGGCAGAGTTAACGCAAATAGGGTAATCAGAATGCTGGCTGCAATTGTAATGACAATCATGATTGCCCAAATACCCAAAAAGCTGACAATACCCCAACCGAAACTAGCTAATGGTCTAGCTTGCACTGTTGCTGCCAAACTTTGAGTCCAGGTAGGTATAAACC
Source organism: Pelatocladus sp. BLCC-F211 (assembly GCF_041928655.1). Taxonomy (NCBI): domain Bacteria; kingdom Bacillati; phylum Cyanobacteriota; class Cyanophyceae; order Nostocales; family Hapalosiphonaceae; genus Pelatocladus; species Pelatocladus sp. BLCC-F211. The sequence continues at coordinate 11,558 of NZ_JBHFLM010000078.1, forward strand.
GCAGCATTAACCATCCTATGAGTATCAATGTTAACAATTTCTGGAACTGATGAATTACAATCCAAGCGGGATTTGGTCTACCTGCCAATTCTGGAGCCAATTCTTCTTGAACCACACCACCTTTTACCTGTGCGTTTTGACTAATATTTGCTGTGGTCAGCGATTTGTATGTAAGTTTACCACCAACTTGAGCAGAATCATCCAGGGTAAGACCAATTGGAACTTGTGGAATAGCCACAGGTGTTTGGGATGCGAAAGGTCCTCGCAAAACATTGGGATCGGCGATCGCGGTTACTGTCATGTTCCCGCCAACAGTACCTCGCAAATCCAGGGAATTCATCCCACCAACAACATTCCGGTCAACTTTGCCAGCCAATAAGGCCTGAGCGCCACCAAAATATAAATTTCCCCCAACTGTACTACCTGCCTGATTTTCTAGACTTGCGCCAGCTGCCATCAGATCATCTCCCAGCCGTGCTTTGCTACCCAATTGCAATACCTGACCGGCAATGCGAGCATCATCTTTGACTGTGCCATTGATCACTATCGCTTGACCAGCAGCCATCAAATCTCCTTCGACTGTGCCATTAATTGTTATTTTCCTTCCAGCCAGCACCGCATCACCTTTGATAGTACCGTCAACAGTCAAGTTTTCGCCAGCCAAATACACGTCATCGTTGATGACCTCATTTGCATTTATTACTATTTGCTCTCGGCCTTCAGTGATCGTTGACCAGGCTGGGAAAATAGTCAACAGGATTCCTAGTAAAGCTAAAACCAAGATTAATAGGATTCTTCTAATTGTTGAAGTTCGCAAGATATTGATTATATTCATTGCTTTACCTCGCTAATTGAGGATAAACAGCAGGATAGGGTGAACAAAGGCGCTAACAAGGGTAGGTGGACGGGGGTGAGGGGTGCGCTATTCTGAGGTTAGGAGAAAATATTGAGGAATTTGTGAGGAAAATACTGCCTTGGCTACACAGATCCCCGGCTTCTTAAAGAAGTCGGGGATCTCACAAAAAACTCAAAATTTTTTCCTATAACCATATTCATCTGAGTCTAAATTATAGTTATGAGCAAGCAGGTGGATCAAAATCCACAATTTCACCTCAATCTAACTACATCGCCGCAAGTTGTCTTCCATGTGGAAAATATCACTAAGGTGTATCGCATGGGTGAGGTGGAAGTTCATGCTTTACGAGGAGTTGACCTAGACTTATATGAAGGTGAATTCGTAGTACTGCTAGGAGCATCGGGAAGCGGTAAATCAACTTTGCTGAATATTCTGGGTGGACTCGATATACCTACTAGCGGTCGTGTGTATTTTCGGGGACGTGAAATCACCCACGCTAGCGATGCAGAATTAACTCGGTTTCGTCGTCACTGTGTCGGGTTTATTTTTCAGTTTTATAATTTGATTCCCAGCCTGACAGCAAAAGAGAATGTAGCATTAGTCACGGAAGTTGCTCGTAAACCGATGCGTCCGGAAGAGGCTTTAGATTTGGTGGGATTGAGCGATCGCATCAACCATTTTCCCGCGCAGATGTCTGGTGGCGAACAACAACGGGTAGCTATTGCGCGAGCGATAGCCAAACGTCCAGAGGTGCTGTTATGCGACGAACCTACCGGGGCGCTAGATTACCAAACAGGTAAGCTGGTATTGGAAGCACTGGAACAGGTAAATCGTGAGTTGGGGACAACAACTGCGGTGATTACGCACAATGCTGGTATTGCAGGGATGGCTGACAGGGTAATTACGATGCGAAGCGGTCAAATTACCAGTGTGCAGCAAAATGAGAGTAAGGTTGCGCCTGCACAGTTGGAGTGGTAGGTGTAGTTGGGTGCGATACTCCGCAGGAGTCGCTACGCGATCGCATGAAGTATAAAAATAAAGATTAAAACGCTTTCAGCAGTCCTGCTTGTTTCAAAACAGCGTTGGCTGTATGACGTGATTTAATAGAACCATCTACTACAAAGCGACGATCTGTGATTGGACTGTACCAAATTTCATGGTCTCCTTTCCCTTGTCGTTCAAAGTAGCAGCCAGCCTCAGAAAGAATCTTTTTCAACTCAGGAGTAAACGACGCACCCATCTATGAAGCCACCTCTATCAACTCTTGTCGATGGCTAGTTAACTCAAAGCTGATAGAACCAACATAATCAGGAGGCACAATTCTGTTGAGAAAAATGAGTTCCGGAATCATTTCTCGGAGCTTTTGCGTAAGAACCTCAATTGTAGAAGCTTCTGTGACCAATCCTGGCACATCTTCGCTAGTTGCAACCCAAACTTCTGCTTCAGCATCCCAAAATGCTTGAACTTTAAATGTCATTTGTTTCATTATCAAACTGTAACGACGTTATTTTTAGTTTAAACTAAACTTCACTCGTTAATATCGTCATTTGTCATTTGTCATCTGTCATTGGTAAGAGTTTCAGTGATTTTATATTTCTTAACATAGTTATGTTTAGAACCGTAGTTTTTTGTAATTAGGGTAAATGCCTGTGAAATTTTCTGCAAATTTCGTAGGGTGCGTTAGCGATAGCGTAACGCACCATCATAGTTTTGGGGTGCGTTAGGAACGTAACACACATTACATAACTTACCATCCGAACCAAAGCTTTTATCAACTCAAACTTCAACTTACTCTACATCTCACAACTTCCTCAAATTTATCCCCTAACCTCAAGATTAAGGTGAGCGATCGCATTGGTTATGCCAATTCTCAGCACATTCAAAACATAAGAAGTGAGACGCAAATCAAAAAGGCCACAATGACGTGGGAATCTGGTTAATTAAATCCGGAGGTCTCTATGTCTGATGAAGACAACAACATCCTCAAAACCGAGGACAACATCGAAATACAAAAGCTTCTGTTAGACCAGAAGCGCCTTGAGCAAGAGAGAGAACTGAAACTAAAAGAATTAGAAATCGAGAGAAAGCAGGCAGTAAGGGGTCAGTGGACTGCGCCTATTCTCGTCGCCCTTATAGGAGGGATTATTGGCCTCCTGAGCAACTTTTGGAGCAGCTACCAAAACCGGGCCCTTGAACGGGAAAAGCAAGAAGGAACCTTAATTTTAGAGGCAATCAAAACAGGACAAACCAAACAAGCCGCAGCAAACCTAATATTTCTGGACAATGCTAAGTTAATTCACTTAACTGAAGAACAACGTAAACCACTGGTAGATGAAGCTGGTAAGAATCCTTTGCCTTCTCTACCCAAGGCTGGCGGGATAGTCTTTCAACCGTCCGTTGCTTTAACACCCGAACTTCAAAACTCTCTCGAAGCCTCATTAAACTCATTTCAAAAATATTTGCAAAATTTAGGGTACAAGTCTTCAGACAGTCAAATCAGCGTAGAGGTGCAACCTGAAGTTAAAGGAGATGCCTATTACGATGGAGCGCATAATCATATGGTCTTATCTCAAGCTGCAACAAGCGATCTAGATATCGTTTTCCGTGAATATGCACACTACATTTTATTGTCCCTCATCAAGGAACCATTCCAAAATTGGGGGCAAGCTTACAGATCAATCGAATCTGGCTTGGCGGACTATTTGCCTTGTAGCTTTGGAGGGAATCCATTGGTTGCGGAAACATTTGCTAAACAAGCTTTCAATAAAGACTATATCCGTAACCTTCAGAACGAACGCAAGTTTAGCGATCTCCCTGCGAATGCTCCTGAACAACTGCTTGGCGAAATTTGGGGTGGTGCTTTTTGGGAGATGCGTCAACAATTTGGGCAGGCGATCGCGGACAAACTCCTCTTTTTGGCTTGGACTAATCTTCAGCCAACGGAGATTCGTAACAACTCTGCTACTAATTATGTTAACAAGCTGTTAGAAATGGATCGAGATATTGAAGATGGAAAACATATCAACGACATCAGGACAATCTTTGAACGTCGGGGGCTAAAGCTGTAAGTACCCGTCTCAACTCGTCACAATCAGATAACCCATGAAAGCACTCGACAAAAAACTCATCCGTGACCTTTCACGCTTGCGTGGTCAAATCATTGCGATCGCCTATACTAACTTGAACTCCACCTATTCGCTTAAAATTAGAGTAACCCATACCTCCAGCCACAAACCCTATGAGCATCGTGATTCCTGATGATATCCTCAGAGCCGCAAATATGAGCGAGGATGAGCTAAAGGTAGAGATTGCCATCATGCTGTATGAACAGTAAAAATTGTAGGTTGGGTGAAGCGTACCGCTGACGCGGAACCCGCAGGGTAGCGTAACCCAACATTTATACTTTTAATGTACCCAAAATATCATGTTGGGTTCCGACGCAAAATAAATTATTCGTCAAACATCGATACATTTCGTGCGTCTCTACCTAACCTACATATCAACTTAAGAGGTTTGTGTATGAAAGCGCTATGCCTTGGAAGAATAGTATAATGCAATCAACCTGCATAAAGTAAAATTTATGAATGTCAAACAAAAAATAATTGAAGAGATAGAAAACGTACCAGAAGAAATCGTATGCGAGGTTCTAGATTTTTTGTTATTTTTGAAAGCCAAAGAAGATAAAGAAGATTTGGAGGATGCACAAGCTGCATTAAAAGAAGCAAAAGAAGTTGGCACGACTTCCTTGGATGAACTCAAAAGAGAGTTAGGTTTGTGAGTTACGAAGTAGAAATTGCTCCAGCAGCAAAAAGAGAAATAAAAAAATTACCCCTTGATGTTCAACAGAAAGTTGTTGCTAAATTAGAAGAACTTGCTATCGAACCTCGTCCTGATGGTGTGACCAAATTAGAAGGTTCGGATAATTTATACAGAGTCCGATTGGGAAAATATAGAATTATTTACGAAATACAGGATGGTTTGTTATTAGTTACGGTTGTCAAAGTAAAGCATCGTAAAGATGTTTATAGGTCGTGAATAATGATGACATCCTCAGAACTGCAAAGATGAGCGAAGATGAGAAAAATAATGTAGAGACGTTGCATTGCAACGTCTCTACAAGTATTTTGGGTAGCTGAAGATGGCATTATGTATTTTTCGTAAACTGGTCTCACAAGTTCCTCAAAATTTTTGCCTAACCTCAAAATAAAGGTGACAAATCCTTGACGAGACGGCAATTATCATGAAAGCACTCGACAAAAAACTCATCCGTGACCTTTCACGCTTGCGTGGTCAAATCATTGCGATCGCACTCGTTGTCGCCTGTGGAATTGCCAGTTTTGTCTCGATGTTGAGTGCTTACGAATCCCTGAAACTCTCCCAGGCTACCTATTACCAGCAATACCATTTTGCTCAAGTCTTTGCCCAACTCAAACGCGCCCCCGAATCACTGTCAGCGCAAATAAGGGAAATTCCCGGAGTAGCGCAGGTACAGACACGGGTAATCGCAGATGTCAGCCTCGACATTCCCGGACGGAATGAACCTGCGACGGGGCGGTTAATATCGATACCAGAGCGCCAAACGCCGATGCTCAATGACCTCTATATAGGTAAAGGGCGCTACATTGAACCAGGACGCAGCGATGAGGTATTAATTAGTGAGAACTTTGCCCAGGCACATAACCTAAATTTGGGTGATTCTGTGGGTGCAGTGATCAACGGACGCTGGCAAAAGTTGCGAATTGTCGGGATAGCGCTGTCGCCAGAGTATGTCTACTCCATCCAGGGAACAGGCGACATTTTCCCTGATAATAAGCGGTTTGGCGTTTTTTGGATGGGACGGAAAGCGTTGGGAACTGCTTTTAATATGGATGGGGCGTTTAATGATCTGACGCTGACGTTGATGCGGGGTGCAGTTGAGGCGGATGTGATTTTCCACCTCGACAAGCTTTTGGAAAAATATGGCGGGTTTGGGGCTTACGGACGCAAAGACCAACTTTCTAACCGTTTTCTCTCAGAAGAAATTACCCAATTACAAGGGACTGCAACTATAGTACCGTCCATTTTTCTGGGTATCGCTGCATTTTTGTTGCACATCCTACTTTCTCGGATTATCGCCACCCAACGCGACCAAATCGCCGTCCTCAAGGCTTTTGGTTACAATAACTTAAGTATTGGTTTACATTACCTCAAGTTTGTCCTAGCGATCGCATTGACAGGTGCATTCCTGGGAACAGCTTTAGGGTTGTGGTTTGGTGCGGCTGTCACCAAAAATTACACGCGGTTTTTCTCCTTTCCCCTCCTGCGTTACGAAGCGGGGATAAGTGTGGTGGCTGGTGCTATTTTTATTAGTCTTGGTGCGGCTGTCATCGGTGCATTTATGGCTGTGCAGAAAGCAGTTTCTCTCCCTCCCGCCGAAGCCATGCGTCCCGAACCACCCGCCCATTTTCGCCGCACTATCATCGAACGCTTGGGTTTTCAGTCTCTGGTTTCGCCCGTCGGTCGAATGATCCTGCGGAATTTGGAACGCAAACCAATCCAGGCTTTGCTGTCGATTGTGGGTATTTCCCTGGCGGTAGCCATATTGATTGTTGGTCGTTACTCAACCGACGCGATGCAATACATGATTGATGTGCAGTACCGCCATGTCCAACGAGAGGATGTGACGATTGTGTTTAACGAACCCCGTCCGAACCGCGCGCGTTATGAAGTCACCCATTTACCAGGTGTCTTGCGTGCCGAACCATTCCGCACCGTACCCGCAAGGTTGCGTTTTGAACACCGCACCTATCGCATTGGTTTGACAGGATTGGAAGTAGGAGGCGAACTGCGTCGGTTGGTGAATCGCAATTTACATGCGGTAAATCTACCAGAAAATGGGGTCATGCTGACGACAAAGCTAGCGGAAATTCTCGGAGTCAAACCGGGTGATGTGCTGACAGTGGAAGTTTTGGAGGGAGAAAGACCAACCCGCACTGTTGCCGTTGCAGGGCTAGTTGATGAACTCATCGGTCTGGCTGCATACATGGATATCCGGGCATTGCATCGGTTAATGCAAGAGGGAGGAACCATATCTGGAGCATATTTGGCGGCTGACTCACTGCAAATTGAGCGACTCTATGCGCTGCTAAAACGGACACCAGCAGTGAGTGGGGTATCGATACGGGAGATGGCGATCGCTCGTTTTCAAGAAACCATCGCGGGCAGCCTCAGTATTTTCACTAGTGTAATGGTAATTTTTGCTTGTGTTATTGCCTTTGGGGTGGTTTACAACGCCGCCCGTATTGCTTTATCGGAACGCAGCCGAGAACTGGCAACGCTGCGGGTTATTGGTTTCACGCAAGCCGAAATTTCGGTAATTCTTTTGGGCGAACAAGCAGTACTGACGCTGGCGGCAATTCCCTTGGGTTTTGCGATCGGATTTGGTCTTTGTGCGTTAATGTCCCTTACCTACAACTCAGAACTTTATCGCATCCCCTTAGTTGTGACTAGGGCAACTTTTGCCTTTGCGTTTGTGGTGGTGACTATAGCCGCTATTGTTTCTGGGGCAATTGTGCGCCGTCAATTGGTGAATTTGGATTTAGTTGCTGTGTTGAAAACGAGAGAGTAATGGCAATACGGTTCGGTTAGAGGTTGTTTGTGAGAATTTCAGATTTATCCGCTTCACAAGTTCCTCAACTTTTTGGTTTAACCTCAATTCATAGCCAGATCAGGATTTCTTGATCGCGATCGCATGACGTGAACGTGGTTATGAAGCTATTACCCTTACCCGATCAACCAACTCACCGCAAACCCAGCCCGGAAACTGAAACTGTGTCCAAGCGTCTGCGGAAAATCTCACCCAAGCCGTTGATTTATGTTGCGATCGCAATCGCCACCTTCGTTTTCATTGTACAGGCATTCCGTCCTGCCCCCATTGCTGTTGATACTGGGCTTGTGAGTCGGGGTGAGTTACGAGTTACAGTTAATGCCGAAGGTAAAACAAGAGTACGCGATCGCTTTACCATTTCTGCTCCCGTTGATGGTCGTCTTGCCCGCATTGAACTAGATGAAGGCGATAAAATCAAGCAAGGAGATATCGTTGCCAGAATTGACCCGCTTCCTCTCACATCTTCAGTCAAAGAAGCTTTAGGAAGACTGGCAGAATGGCAAGCACAGCGCCAAGGTGTCGCAACGCAACGACCGAAGGAAGCAAATTTAGAACAAGCACGCCAAAGAATTCAAGCAGCAATAGCGAATCAGCGACAAGCTGAAGCAAGAGTTGTACAAGCACAAGCAGCACTTGAGCAAGCACGACGGGATACCCAACGCGCTCAACAATTGCAAGCATCTGGGGTAATTCCTCGCAAAGATTGGGAACTTGCAGAACTCAATCAAACCACCAAAGTCAAAGAATTGGAAACTGCAAACCTAGCTGCAAAAGCAAGTGCAAATGAAGTTGAGGTAGCACAAGCAGCCCTAAGTGTATTGCAACAGCAAAAAAGCGACCCCGATTATCTACTCAAAGTTTACGATGCTCGTATTGCTAGCGTCGAAGCCGAACTTGCTAATTTAAAAGATGAAGCAGCTCGTACAGACATCCATTCACCCGTGAGTGGACAAGTATTGCGAGTACAAAAAAAAAGCGCCCAATATGTGACATCTGGCACTCCACTTTTAGATATTGGCAATGTCTCCAACCTGGAATTAGTCATTGATGTGCTTTCCAGCGATGCCACCAAAATTAAACCAGATGCTCAAATTTTCATCGACCAAGGAGCCGAAACCAAAGCAATTCAGGCGAAAGTTAGATATATAGAGCCTTCTGCATTTACCAAAGTTTCTGCCCTTGGCGTTGAAGAACAGCGTGTCAATGTCATTGGTGATTTTACTGATAAATCTCTCTCATTTGGTGATGCTTATCGCGTTGACGTACAGATTGTTGTCTGGGATGGGAAAAACGTATTAAAAGTACCACTGAGTTCGCTGTTTCGCTGTGGTAAATCCTGGTGTACTTTTGTGGTTAACAATGGCAAAGCTGAACGACGGCAGATTGAAATTGGGCAGCGTAGCGATTTTGAAGCTGAAATTAAACGAGGACTTCAGCAAGGGGAAGTAGTAATTCTTCATCCCAGTGAGCAAATTGATGACGGAAAGCGCGTTAGTTATCGGTAATTACTTACTACCCTGATTCAACTTCTGCAAAATCTCTTCTAATTCTTGCTGATAACGTCCATACTCAGCCCAATTGCTTTGACGCAGTGCTTCCTGTGCTTTTTGATAAGTTGCCAACGCAGATTTAGCTAAATTTGATACTTCTCCAGTGATGGGACTAGGTACTGGCTTCTGTTCCTCAACACCACCGAAAATTGCTGCTAGAGATTTTTCTAAAGTGTCTTCCATTACCACAGCTGTGTTATAGGCAACAATTACCCGTTTGAGTTCAGGTAACTCGCCCTGTTCTGCTCGCAAATATACTGGCTCAACGTAAAGTAAAGATTGCTCAATCGGAATTACTAACAAATCTCCGCGAATCACTTTAGAGCCAGCCTGACTCCATAGAGTAAACTGTTGGGAAATTTGCGGTTCTTGGTCAATTCGCGCCTCAATTTGCCGAGGGCCAAAGATGAGTTTTTGTTTGGGAAATTCGTACAACAGCAACTTACCGTACTCTTTGCTATTGGAACGCGCCGCCATCCAGGCAATCATGTTGTCTTTGTTAGCAGGGGTGAAGGGTAAAATTTGGATAAATTCTTCCTTGGCTGCTCCTGGTAAGCGCATAATCATGTAGTAAGGCTGCATGATATGTTCGTTTCCTTGATAGGTTTCGATGGGCAAGCGCCACAAGTCTTCCCGGTTGTAAAACATTTCCGGGTCGTTCATGTGGTACACAAGATATATTTGCGCCTGAATTTTAAATAGGTCTTGCGGATAACGAAAATGCGCTTTTACCTGAGATGGAATTGCAGAGTTGGGTACAAATAGGTGAGGAAAAATCTTTTGGTAGGTACGCAGTACGGGGTCAGCTTCATCGACAACAAAAAACCGCATTGTCCCATCGTAAGCATCAAGTAATACCTTAACTGAGTTGCGGATATAGTTGATATTACTGTGTAAAATCTGTTCAAGATTTCCGCCCTGGAAATTTTCGGCAGCATTCTGAGTTTGTACCACTGGCTGAGAATAAGGATAGCGATCGCTCACTGTATAAGCATCCACAATCCACTGTAATCTACCATTAATTAGCACTAAGTAGGGGTCGCGATCCAAATGCAGAAACGGTGCAACATGACTTACCCTTTCCTGAAGTAAGCGGTAGTAATGGATACGCGATTGTTGATGAAAGTAATTGGAAATTAAAATCTGAAGGCTACCCAAATCGTAAGCATAAGCTAATCTGTGCCATATTGTGGGGATTGATACGCCGCCTTTACCGTTGTAGGTAGTATAAGCATTGCCATTACCAAGGGGATAGTCAAACTCTGGGGTTTTTGTACCAGTAAAAATATAGTTATCAGTTTTTTCCCCATAATAAATTGCTGGCTGGCTCACCTGTAGATCCACGCCAGAGACAGGCGGAATATCTTTGATATACAATTCCGGTAAACCATCGGATGTGACTTGGTTAACTGGACTCATCACCAAACCGTAGCCGTGGGTATACTTCAAACGCTGGTTAACCCAAGTTTTAGCCTCTGAGGGTAATTGAGAATAAGCTAGTTCCCTTCCCGATAGCATCACCTGTTGATAATTGCCATTGAGGGTGTAGCGATCTACATCTACACTATGAAATTGGTAATAAAGCCGAATCTCTTGAATTTGCCGATAGGTACTAAGAAGCGGGCGGTAGTCCCATAAGCGAATATTGCGGATAGTTGGCTGGTTTGATTGCAAAACTTGACGGTTTAATTGGGCTACGGCTGTATAATTTTGCCGTTGCACGTCATGCAAATGATAGGCATTCTGGGTAAATTTGATGTTATTGGCGATGTAGGGCTTTTCTTTAGTTAATTCGTTGGGTTCAACGATAAATTGTTGGACAAACCAAGGGTAAATACCGTTGAGTAAAACTAAAGCTATAAAGAATAATACAATCCCCGTCATGGGTAAGGCGTAACTTCTTCGCCTCATCGAGAGAACTAATAGGACTGCTACTGATAACGCAATAATGCTTGTCACCCAGTAGGCAAACAACCGTGCGTGAACATCAGTGTAACCAGCACCAAATACAATCCCATTAGTTGAGTAAAGTAGACTGTAACGTTTTAGCCAGAAATCAACAGCAATTAATCCGGCGATTCCTGCTAACAGCAAACTTAAATGGTTTTTGACCTTACCATTCAGGGGATTTCGTCCGTTACGCCGCCTGAGTGTAAAACTACCTTTGAGGAAATAAACCAGAAAAGATACTATTAGCCCCCAGACAACAGCGAATAACAACCAGTTCCAAATAGCTTGGTAAAGCGGTAGCTGGAAGACATAAAAGCCAATATCCTGTTGAAATATCGGATCGCGATCGCTAAAATTAGTAGGATGCAGATATTTAAGAATAGTTTCCCACATTGGGGTACTGGCACTTGCTGCACCAAACCCAATCAACAAAATCAACGCTAAAGCCAGAAAATTAGCAAATTTATCGGCATAGTCTTCTACCAACGTGCTGTCTTCAAACAAGCGAAAGGAACTATGTCGGGTTTGGTGCATAGCAATCTGATAGTTTCTCCAGAGAAACAGAGTGTAGAAAACAAAGGTTACGACCCAAGCGAGAATTTGCCAGGTTAACCTTGCCCAAAATACTTCCGAAAAACCTACTGTATCAAACCACCATGCCTCAGTCAGAATATGCACCAGTGTTTTAGATAAAGATAGACCAATAATTGCAATCAGGATGATTATTAAAATGCCTCTGTGTTTCAGGTTCATATTTTTGCCTTCCCTTTAATCCATTCCTGATTGAAATGTGGTCTAAGTATTCTGTTCCTCATCCCCCGTTCCCCGTTCCCTATCTCAATAGCGAAATACCGCAGCTAATGCTGTATCATCTGGCATATCTGCCGACTCAACTGCATAGACGGTACCGCCATTTAAGATAGTCTGAGTTGCAGCGAAATCTAATAATTCCTCGTCGTTGGGTTCTGCATTCGGATGTACCTGAACCGTTTGGGTGTCTGGGTCAAAAGTACCCCACTGCTGCTGATTAAGAGCGACAATTAACTTGTCAACGCGCCCCTGACAAGCAGCCGGAATAGTTTCTGTAATTTTGCTGGAGGCTTTTCCAGTTCCCAACAGTTCTCGGTATTGATTCATCGCCTGTTGTTGCGCTTGCAAAAATAATGGTTCCACTATTTTCCAGGCTTGGGCGTGTAATTCTTCTGGTGTCAGTAGTTCTGCATTGCCTGTTATACTAGCATCTATGAGATCAGGATAAGTATTTGCCTCTCGGTAAATCGGCAAAAGATATTCCACTCCAGCCAGCACCAAGGGAGCGTGTTCCTCTTTGAGGAACTCCCGCAACGCCTCATTTACCCGATGAAAGTATAGGCTAAGGTTTTCCTTATGATCCTCATTACCAGCACCATGACCGTGAAATACCGTGACTCCACCAGGAGCGGCGTGTCGTCCACCTTTTGCCCCTGGAGTGCCTGTATGGGAAGGGGTTTGTCGTTCTGGTTCTTCAAACCGCAGTACCTCAGCTAAACTTGGCAGTATGCCAGTTAAATCAATCTCTTCAATGTGATAACGAGTGCTTTCTAATAGCCGAATCAGATTATGGCTGAGAGCTAGGACATAGAAATGCCCATCGCTATGAAATAGAGGAAATAGAGATTTAAGGTAAAAACGGTTACTTACAATTACTAATTCTGCAAAATCTATAGGTAGAGAGTAATACCGCAAAAAGTCCTGGGAGCAGAAGATTACTAAACCATTACTTTGATGTTGCCAAAATTCATACTCATCTAGCTCTGTAACTGGTTTTAGTAAGTTTTTCGCATCTTCAGAACGCCAACCATGCTCAATCAAACGTTCTTCAGCTTCTCGGATTAAATTCCTAAACCGGATTGGATTCTGTTGTGTGTTTGCTCCTGAATGGTAAGTTGGGATAAAAATTGATACACAAACTTCTCTATGTTGTTTTGCTAGTGTTTCGAGTTCCGCAATAGAGAGTAATTTCATTCGTTTGCCTCCTATGTATACAGAGAAGAATTAGAACTGAATATTGGCGTTTTTCCCAGTCTCTAATGTGACTTCTAATCCTGCTGATGTTTGTATAAAATTAGTATAAAAAGCTGCACAAAGAGATTGCATCCGATGACAAATAGCGGTTAATTCCTCGCCTTTAGCTAGATGAACCTGTGCGTAGTTTAAAATCACAGGTATCAAAAGCAACTTATACAAAACGCGATCGCTCACTTCCACTAGAAACACAAAAGACCAATCGTTACGTATAGAGAGATACTGGTAAAACCATAAGACCCTTTTGTAAACAGGTAAACTTCTCCCACTATCTTGAGGTTAAAAGGAAAATTTGAGGAACTTGTGAGGAAGTGGTTGATACTCCCTGAAATATGAGGAAAGTGTCTGCAATCAACAGTTTCAATCTTGTAGGTGATGCTTACCAATCACTCTGACAGTGCTAGCTTGAAGTCCCTTGTCACCTTCTTCTTCTGCAAAACGAACTTCGTCTCCCACTTGCAACTGCTCGAAATCACCAATGTATAGACTATTGCGATGAAAATAAACTTCGCGATCATCAGGTGTTTCGATAAATCCGTAGCCCTCATCTGGGAATAATGTGGCAATTCGTCCGTGAGGCTGCACTTGGTGAGTCTTGGTTTCCTGCCGTAGCATACTGAGATGCTCTTGCAGTTTGCGCTTGGCTGCATCAAAAGCATCACGAATTGCTACATAGATATCCTCGTGGCTTTGATGTTCAGGTGGGTCACGTTTGACAACTATTTCCCCATTTGGCACAGTGATGTCAATTCGCACCTGATAAAGCTTCCCATTACGCTGATGTCGATGTGGGGAATCAACTATGACTCGACAACTGGTAATTCGGTGATAAAAATGCTCTAACTTATCAACTAAGGAGCGAATTTTTGCTTCTACAGCTTCTGATGGTGGAATATTGTGAAAGGTGATTTGTAGTGGGATTCTCATGATTGCTCCTATTTCTCAAGTATTTCCTGTCTTGAAAATGAGTGTAGGGGTGTGGGGGTGTAGGAGGAGTTATATTTTTATGTTTGGTTGTGAAATTTTTTCATTGGGACTGACCGATGGATACTTCCGAGGAGGGTACAGCGGATAAATCCTGGGACTCAATCCAAAATCCAAAATTGTTTGACTTGATTTATAGGTTGATCAGACAAGGTGCTAAATTAAGATGCGTTTTCCCAATCACAAAGCAACTCATGCTCTTGCTTCAGTGTGAGTTGACGGAGGGGAACTTGAGGAGTACCAATATCTGTTGAATGTTCAGATAACTGTTCTTTCTTAATTTGCTTTTGTTCCTGCAATTTTGGTTTAGTGGTTGTGATGGTCATTGTACTCACATCCCATGCTAAATCTGAAAGGAAAAATCTTTACATCTGTTGATCTAAACGCCAGCAATTACAACTCAGTAGCTAAGATAATTTGAATGTTGAACTTCATTTATTAATACTCTACTTTCAATTTCTATTATTTCTCTAAAAGCTAACGTTAGCGAAGAAACGATAAAAAAATATATAAAAATAAAACTTCAGAATTCGACAGCCAGAAGTAAAAAAATAGGAAGTCATGATCAAACTTTTGACTACTTTCTCAAGATAGCCACTTAGGACTATAAAAAAGATGGAAAATGAAATAAATGAACTAATTTCGGGATGATCAAACTCTAAATCAGAAAAAAGCCTATTAGCTAATGTCTTTAATAAGTAACAGCAAATTGTTGTGCTAATAGTTCATGAATTGCGGTATCACTGATTTGGGCGAAGTTTTCATACCAGAGAGCGATCGCATACAAAGGTTCTGGTGTCATTAAACATACAACCTTATCTACCTCGCGGCGTAATTCTTGACAAGTTTTAGCAAGTCCCACAGGAACCGCAACAATAATTTGCTGAGGCTGTTGTTGCCGTACTATAGCAATGGCAGCACGCATGGTTGAGCCAGTGGCGATCCCGTCGTCTACAAGAATGATTGTGCGATCGCTAATTTTTGGTGTAGAAAGATGACCTCGATAAGCCCGCTCTCGTCGTTCTAATTCCCGTTGTTGTTTAGCAGCAACATCATCTATCGTTTTACCAGAAATCCCCAGCCAACTCACAACATCATAATTAAGTACCCTCACACCACCAGAAGCGATCGCACCCATTGCTAATTCTTTGTGTCCTGGTACAGTCAGTTTACTGACCAAACAGATATCCCACGGCAAATTCAGGACTTTGGCTACTTCAAAAGCAATAGATACACCGCCACGAACCAGCCCCAACACTAACACATCTGGACGATGAGCATAATCTGTCAGTTTGCTAGCTAATTGTTGTCCTGCTTCAGCGCGATTTCGGAATCTTGTAGCCATTTTTCATCACCTCAACTACAGGATTTGTAAGATGTTTTTCAGGCTCTTCTCTTCTGACTTGAAAATGGGTATGGGGATGTAAGGGTATAGGGATGTAGGAGGAGTCCTATATTTTCTTTCAGCTTAGGTAAAAAAGTTGAGGAAATTGTGAGGAAAGTAAAACTACTTCACAAGTTCTTCAACTTTTTCTTTTAGCATCAAGTGAGAGCCATAACAGTTGAGCTACATTGCAATTGGGCTGGAAGAATCAGAAAGGAGATGTGTTATGACTAACGTCTTGACATCCGATACAATCTTTCCTCGAATGGTGGAATTACGCAGAAATTTACACCGACATCCTGAACTAGCATTTGAGGAAAAAAAGACAGCAGCCATCGTTATAGATGAATAAAAGCGGGGATAATATTTATGAGAAGACTATTTCTACACCCTGAACGGATAGATGATGATAGTGAAAATTTTGACTATCATTTGACTAGTTGTGACAGAGTTAATACTACCTCTTCACATCCTACTGCGTGCATTTTGTTAATTGGTGGAGGAGAAGAAGATACACCTGGAGAAGAGGCCGCTACCCGATGGTTTCTTAACAATGCAGATAGGGGAGATTATTTAGTGCTTCGTTTTGGTGAAATTGGTTCACAAGCTGATTGGATCTGTAATAATTATCAAAAATTTGTCAGTTCATCTGCTGAACTTGCTATCAATCACCGAAAAGCAGCAAATAATCCCAGAGTTATCCAATATATCCGCGATGCCGAAGCCCTATTTATAGCTGGTGGCGATCAGAATAAATATGAAGATAATTGGGAAGGATCAGCCGTAGAAGAAGCAATAAATTACTTAGTTAATCACAAAAAAGTTCCCATTGGTGGAACTAGTGCCGGGATGGCGATTCTAGGAGATTATTATTATGTCCCTGCCCATGAAAGTGTGCTGAGTTCAGAAATTTTAAATAATCCTTTTCATCCTAATACAAAAGATATTTATTACAGTGATTTTATTAAAGTGCCAATTCTCAAAAATGTGATTACCGACACTCATTTAGACAGGATTGACCAAGATCATCCTGAACCCAGATATGGAAGACTTTTTGGTTTTTTAGCGAGAGTCGTGCATGAAAATAACAATCAATTTCCGTTTTTTGGTATTGGTTTAGAAGAAGGGGCGTTTGTTGCTGTTGATAACGGAGGAATTGCGAAAGTATTTGGCAATGGCAGAGGCACAGGAGAAGATGCCTATTTTCTCCAAACTAACGGTGCAGCACCAGAACAAATTCAACCTGATTTACCCTTAATTTGGAATCATAATGGACAAGCTGTGAAGGTCTATAAAATTTCTGGAGATCCAGAAGGAAGTGGACACTTTGACCTCAATAATTGGTCGAATGCTGCTGGTGGAACTTGGGAATATTGGTTTACTACTGGGGGAATGTCAGGCTTTACACGAAAACCAATTCGTTCTTAATCAGTGTGTAAGCAATCCACAGGCTGTTAGCGGTCGGTTGCTTACCCAATAATTTGTATTCAACTAATTTTTTATAATTCATTCTACCTTTGTTCGAGAATTTAATTAAATAATTCCTCACATTTTCCTCACATTTTATTTATAAGCTCAAAGTAGAGTCCATGTTCCAAACAGCAAGGTGGCAAGAGATGAGCCACTAGTGTTCATTGATCAAATTCCTCAGAGGTAAAAAATATTGGAGAGGAAGTATGCTCAACGTTGTGCGTCGCAGTCAAATTATCGGTTGGATAGCAATAGATAGCTCGACAGCTACTCGTTTTGCTGAATTGGAAGAAGTCTGGCTTGATGATTCTGGGCGTATTGCCTATTTTTCGGGCGGAGAAACTTATTTACCAGTAGAGGAAATTGCTGGGGTAGGTATGGGTGCGGTGTCAACTTATTATTTCCCAGCGCTTGATACTCCAAAAAATCTTCGTCGCTTGCATCAAACTACTGTTGAATCTACGCTAGGTGAAACTCTTGGCTGGGTGGAAGATTTTTTATTTGATTGGCAAACGGGAGAAATAGCAGCTTACATTGTAACTGGAGAAATTGCGGCTGCTTTTGGTGGACGCGCAGTGCTGTATCCCGAAGATGTCGAGAAAATTGCCACTGATAAAGTAATTATCCGCGAAGATGTTCAAGACCAACTTAAAGGTGAGTCAGAAGGACTCAAGGGTTTCTTGAGTGAGAAATCACAACAGGTACAACATCTTGTACACATGATAGACGATCGCCTACATCATCTGATTGCTCCTGAAGATAAACCAGAAGTTGTCCGTGTCAAAATCAAAGAAGTCAGCGATGAAGTAGCAGCTTCTACTAATCATCCACATCACGCCTTGCAAGAGGCTACGGAATTTTTGCAAGAGCAATGGCATAGTTTGCAACAAAGTATTTCCCGTGCGGGTAGTCGGGCAAAATCCTCTCTAGAGGCTGCCTGGAAGCAAATCACTAAATAAAGTCTTGATTATGGACAATTTCATCCTTTTTGCTGGCACAGCTAACCCTGATTTAGCTGCTGCAATTGCCCAGGAACTCAACATCCCCTTGGGTAAATCTGTGGTTGAACGGTTTCCAGATGGGGAGGTAAATGTCCGGCTTCTGGAATCGGTACGTCAAAAGGCTGTGTTTATCCTCCAATCCACAGCACCACCTGTTAACGATCACTTTGTAGAACTTTTAGCATTTGCAGATGCCTGTCGTCGGGCTGCTGCTACCCGGATTACAGCAATTATCCCTTACTTTGGCTACGCCCGTGCTGACAAACGCCACGGTAGGCGGGAGCCAATTACCGCCAGTATGGTGGCTGAGGTGTTACAGGCTGTCGGAGTTAATCATGTTGTCACACTCGATTTACACACCCCGCAAATTGAGGGTTTCTTTCGGATTCCTGTAGATAGTCTGACGGCTGTACCAATTTTTTGCGAGGCTATACACCATTACTTACCGCCTAATTTCGTTGTTGTATCACCAGACACAGGGCGCGTACAAATGGCAACTCAGTATGCCCAAAAGCTAGATAGTTCGGTAGTGGTGCTACACAAACACCGCACAAGTGGCACGGAAACTGAGGTAACTCGTGTTGTGGGGGATGTAAAGGGTTGTGCCTGCTTAATTATCGATGACATGATTTCCACTGGCGGTACTCTTGCTAAGAGCATTGAAGCACTACTCAAAGCTGAGGCACGTCCAGAAATAATTATTGCTGCTACTCACGGGTTGTTTGTCAAGGAAGCACGGGCTAAGTTAAGTCACCCCAGTATCAAGGCTATTTTTGTCACCGACACTGTAAAACCAAAAGAAACTGACTGGCAACAACTAAAAATTGTCTCAGTTGCGCCTTTAATTGCTAGTGCTATTCAACGATTTAAAGTTGATGGTTCAATGAGTGACTTGTTTTAGTAAAAAGGTATAAAAAATATGTTGCAAAGATTCCGTAATCGAACTGAAGCGGGGAAACTGTTAGCTGCTCAGTTAACAGAATATGCCAATCGTCCAGATGTTTTAGTATTAGGGCTTCCCCGTGGCGGTGTGCCTGTAGCATTTGAAGTAGCAAAGGCACTTAATGCACCATTAGATGTTTGCCTGGTACGTAAACTAGGTGTACCGGGACACAAGGAACTAGCGATGGGTGCTATTGCTACCGGAGGAATACGTGTAATTAATGAGAATGTCGTAGATTGGTTGCAGATTTCCCAACAAACTATTGATGAAGTCGCAGCAATCGAAATGCGAGAATTAGACCGTCGCAACCATATCTATCGGGGTAATCGTCCGCTACCAAAAGTCAAAAATCATACGATTATTCTTGTAGATGATGGGATTGCTACGGGTGCTACCATCCGAGCTGCGATCGCTACATTGAAACAACAACAGCCCCGTGAACTTGTGGTAGCAGTTCCAGTTTCAGGTGTATCTACCTGTAAAGAACTACAAGTAGAAGTAGATCAGGTTGTATGTGTGATCATGCCAGAGGATTTGTATGCGATCGGTATTTGGTATGAGGATTTTGAGCAAACAACCGATGCAGAAGTCTGCGAACTCTTGAAAAGGCAAAAATTATTGATAACTAATGACTGGTAAATAGAGGTTGAGTCAATGAATAGGACATTAACACAGAACCCCCAAGAACATTTGGTGTCAGTAACAGCAGGTGAAGTAAAACTAGAAGGCAATTTGGTGACTCCAGATGGTGCTAGGGGCATAGTGCTATTTGCTCATGGCAGTGGTAGCAGCCGTCACAGTCCCCGCAATCGCTATGTTGCTGAAGTTTTACAACAAGCGGGACTCGCAACTTTACTAATTGACTTGCTCACTCCTGACGAAGAAGAAATTGACTTGCGGACAAGACATTTACGCTTTGATATTGGTTTGTTGGCGTCACGGTTAGTTGGGGCTACAGATTGGCTGACACAGAATCCAGATACTCGTGACTTAAAAGTCGGTTACTTTGGCGCTAGTACAGGCGGTGGTGCAGCTCTGGTTGCAGCCGCAGAACGTCCAGAGGCGGTGCAGGCTGTCGTTTCTCGTGGTGGACGACCTGATTTAGCTGGTTCAGCGTTACCTCATGTCAAAGCAGCAACGCTACTGATTGTTGGTGGGTATGATATGCCAGTAATCGCGATGAATGAAGATGCATTAGAACAGTTGCGATCGCCAAAACGTTTAGAGATTATTCCCAAAGCAACCCATTTATTTGAAGAACCAGGCACACTTGAAGAAGTGGCGCGACTGGCGAGTGAATGGTTTACACACTATTTTGCACAAGATTAGTTGGTGTAACTGGTGAAGTCTCAATTCACTTAATAAACCCAGGGATTATACCAATAAATTATTGTTAAAATAAAATTAAAGGAAAGCTTGTGAATGACTATCACAAACAGGCTTCAATGATCGCTACAGACATAAGTTGGGAGGTTAAAGTTATGTTAGAAAATTTATCTAGAAATCCACCCCAAAAATCTAGTTCATCTGTAGAACCACTCATTCCCGATCCTTGGCAAACTCCAAATCTGAGAATTGAGACTAAATCTATTCCTGATTCTTGGCAAATACCAACAGAAACTCATCCTTTGGTTCTCCCTGGCGAAATTCCAGAAGAGAAAAAATTACCTCCAGCATTTAACCCCATCAAAGTATTGTTAGAAGATGAAGTGAAACTAAAAGTTGCTGGCGGTGGACTCAACACCCAAATGGAGCAAGCTCTAGGATTATTGTACTGGATGGAACATTAACAGCAGCAACTATCTAACCTACAAATGGCATAAGTTCAGGAGGTAGGTTGCGATCGCACTATTAGACATCTCCAGAAATTAAATATGCGTTATCCAGAAACCTTGTAGAGACGTAGCAGTGCTACGTCTCTACATTCATTTTCACCAGATGTCTATTGCATCCATTGATATGCAAGGATATTCAAAAAAATACCGTTGATCAACACAATCACCATCAATGTGATCTGATACCACTCAATCGGTCTAACAGTTAAATCCATAGCAGCATGGGTAAAATTCATCACTGTATACAACACTGTGATTCCAAAGTGGATGACTCTGTAGAGATGGAAATTGTAAAAAACTGTGGCGGTAATTACAATCATTGGTATCGCAAAAAAACCCAACATTAACCAAGGATGAGATACAGGCATTTTTCCTTTGTAGTCAGGCATAGCGACATTTTCACCATACAGAATCGGCATAAAACCTAACTGGCTATGAAAGACCATCCCAAAGAGAAAGACTGCCCAGAGGGCGATAATTTTACTCTGAATACTTAAATCCATATATCTACCTCGTAAATTTTATTTATTACCCGTTTTATACTTTTTTACGAGTATTGATTGTACTTTTATGTTTATTTTTATCAGAAATTACTTATCTAAAAACTACAAATACACATATTTTAATTTCTTCATATTTTATCAAAATTCCATCAGTAAATAAGCTGATTTTAGTATTAAAGATATCAAGCTTTATGGGGTATGATTTACCAAAATATGGCGTTTACTTATTGATGACTACTAACTAAATAATTAAGCAGTTGATTTGTGGTAAATATCTAGGACTTACGCAATAACTCTCCCAAACTCTTATTTCTACCTTTCAGGAAGCCACTGCGTGTCTACGTGTCCTTTGTGTCCTTTGTGGTACCCTTCGGGTAGACACGAAGTGGCTTCTGTTCCCTGAAAGGGTTCCCGAAGGGTAAGTAGCCGCTTGCGCGTCTACGTTTTTTCATGATTTTGCGTAAGTCCTAATATCTTCAAAAAATTCTATTGAGTTATTGGCTGTAGAGTTAAGGTTTTTTATAAAAAAAAACTTACTAATATCTAAGTAATGACTATCATTGTCTTAGAGACGATCGCTTGATTTCTTGGCAAGCAATATTCAATTTTTGTCTATACGTCCTAACTTGGCGGACTAATATAGTTATCGCAATCAAAAAGGGAGGGGCGACGCTTGATCAATCGCTTGTACGTCGTCATTGTCATGCTTTTGTTTGGGGTTATGCCCGTGGTTGGGTGCCGCCAAAACCCAACACCCACCTCTACCACCGACAAGAAGCTGCAAATTATGGTAAGCATCCCGCCACAGAAGTATTTTGTAGAGCGCATCGGTGACGGGTATGTAACAGTAAACGTGATGGTTCCCCCCGGAGCCGAACCACATACATTTGAACCGAAGCCAGAACAACTCAAATCTCTGAGCCGCGCTCAAGCCTATATGCGGATACGGATCGACTTTGAAGAAGCCTGGATGAGCAAAATCAAGGCGATAAACCCTAAAATGCTGATTGTGGACACAACACAGGGTATTCAACGGCTGCCAATGCCTTCTGACAACCAAAAACTAGGAGAAACAGTCCACGCTAACAAGGGTGAGAATCTCGATCCCCATATTTGGCTGTCGCCAAAGTTGGTGAAAATACAAGCGCAGACAATTTATAAAACGCTGGTGAAGTTGGATGTCCAACACCAGGCAGCATATCAGGCAAACCTGAATCGTTTTTTAGCAGATACTGATAGTCTGGATGCTGACATTCGTAATTCGCTCCGGGAAGTGAAGAATCGCAAGTTCATTGTCTTCCATCCTGGATGGGGATACTTTGCCCGCGATTATGGACTGGAGCAGATTCCCATAGAGGTTGGTGGACAGGAACCCAGTGCAGCCGAACTTTCAGCATTAATTACTAGGGCGAAGCAAGAGAAAATTAAGGTAGTGTTCGCTGAACCGCAGTTTAACAAGCAAGCGGCAGAGACAATCGCCAAAGAGATTGGCGGGCAAGTATTGTTGATCGACCCATTATCACCAGACTGGTTGAATAATTTGCGTCAAGTCTCCAATACTTTTGCAAAAATTCTGGCTCAGGGTGAGAGGTTCTATATGCTGGCGATCGCCATTGAAGCAGGCAATCGCGATGAAAAAATTTCACCCCCAAGCATGAAAATAGGACTTTTCCTACACCCCTATACCCTTACACCCCTACACCCACTTTCAAGCTACAAGGGAATATGCAAAACTTAGAAATACCAGAGGTGATTTCAATCCAGCATCTCTGGGCAGGTTACGACCATCAGCCAGTACTAGAGGATATTAACCTCTCTGTAAAGGAATTGGATTTCATCGGCCTCATTGGCCCCAATGGCAGTGGCAAAACAACTCTATTTAAAGTTTTGCTGGGATTGCT
Organism: Pelatocladus sp. BLCC-F211; assembly: GCF_041928655.1. Lineage (NCBI taxonomy): Bacteria > Bacillati > Cyanobacteriota > Cyanophyceae > Nostocales > Hapalosiphonaceae > Pelatocladus > Pelatocladus sp. BLCC-F211. Next base: position 34,645 of record NZ_JBHFLM010000078.1, read on the forward strand.
GCCACCCATGCACGGTGAGGTGCGAATCATGGGTATGAGCGTCAAAAAAGGGCGGCGTTATCTTGGTTATGTACCTCAGACAGTAGAATTTGATCAAGCTTTCCCCATTAGCGTCTGGGATGTAGTACTGCTGGGAAGGCTAGGAAAACGGGGACTGCTACAACGCTACACTACCAAAGACAAGGAGTATGTGGCAAAAGCGCTAACTAGTGTGGAGATGTTGCACCTGCGCGATCGCTCTTTGAGTGAGCTTTCTGGCGGACAACGCAAGCGGGTTTATATTGCCCGTGCTTTAGCAGCAGAACCGAAAATTCTGCTTTTGGATGAACCAATGGCAGGTATTGACCTCCATGTCGAAACCCATATCTACGATCTACTGAAACAACTAAATCAACAGATCACGATTCTGATGATTTCTCACGATATTGGTGCGATCGCATCCTGTGTCAAAACTGTAGGTTGCTTGAATCGGCGATTGTACTATCACGGTGAAAAACAGATAACATCGGAAATGCTACAGATAGTGTATCAGTGTCCTGTAGACTTGATTGCCCACGGTGTACCCCATCGGGTCTTCCCGCAGCATCTGATAGAGGAGATCAAGCGATGATAGAAGCGTTGCAATTCGACTTTATGCGTAATGCGCTTATAGCAGGGTTACTAGTCAGTATTGCCTGTGGCATTATTGGTACATTTGTGGTCATCAATCGTATCGTTTTTATCAGTGGCGGTATTGCTCATGCTGCCTATGGAGGAATTGGACTAGGGTATTTCTTTCGCTTTAACCCAGTTTTGGGGGCAGTTATTTTTAGCTTAATCTCAGCGTTGGGAATGGGTATTGTGCAGCGCCGAACCCGACAACGAGCCGACACGATTATTGGCGTCATCTGGGCGATTGGCATGGCGATCGGGATTATGCTTGTAGACTTAACTGAGGGCTACAAAGCAGACTTGATGAGCTATCTGTTTGGCAGTATTTTGGCTGTTTCTGCTAATGACCTAATTATCATGCTGATCCTGGACATCATTATAGTTGTGCTAGCGGCATTATTCTATAAAGAATTACTGGCGATTTCCTTCGACGAAACCTTTGCGACTGTAGCCAATGTGCCAGTAGATGCAATTTATCTCACCCTGATGTGCATGATTGCACTGACAGTGGTGATGATGATGCGGGTGGTGGGACTAATTATGGTCATTGCCTTGCTGACTATGCCAGCAGCCATTAGCGGGCAATTCGTCAAAAATATGAGAAGGATGATGATCCTAGCAAGCATCTTGGGGATGTTTTTTACTACTATTGGACTGTGGCTGTCCTATTCTCTCAACCTCTCCTCCGGTGCAACAATTATCTTGGTGGCTGGTGCTGTTTATCTCGTGAGTGGAGCTGTACGGTTATTGATGCGACGCATTCACCCTCAAGACACTAGACATATGCTACCAAAGCCATTGCCCAATCACCGATCTTTCTAGTGGTCTATGTCATTAGTTATGAGGTGTTCGTAGTGAGCGATTTATCGCTCAATTTTTCAGGACTAAAGTCCTTACTACGAACTTATACAACTCATCAAAATTAATGACACGAACCACTAGTGACAAAAGCCTCTGTTTTCTAGATATGGGGAGGAAACCGCATCAAAATTTCTTCTGAAAATCTGTTATTGAATTCCTGCGATAGATGAAGCTAAGGCAGAAAATGACAACCAGATTTGTGAAAGACTTACCAGATAGCCAATGCAAAAAGCTCGCAGCTAACAGAAGTTTTTTACCTTGCAGCTATCGTCAAAGAAGCGATAAAAATCAATTATGAAACGTGAAACCTTAGCAGAATTAGTTGCTCGAACTATAATGGAGTTTGAGAAACGTGAGGCACAGCTACAACAAGCCTTACAGGTGCAACAGCCAAAGGAGAACAAACCTAAACGCCGCAAATCTAGGGCTGCTTAATGCAAATGTAGCAATTCGACCGCAGTGACTGTGTTGCCATCTACCATGATTTTCTTCACGCATCCTTTAAGTAGAGCTTGTTGATCCTGTGGTTCTAGCCCTTGCCAATACCTATGGTTTGAAAATGCGACAACAATCCGCTCTTTGGCAATTAAATATTGTTTAGACGTATTGTTTGTCGTCGCGATCGCATCAGCAATCTGCATCCTAATATCTTCTTTAGCTTTCTCAATTGCTGGATTTGATGGTAGCGCTTCGAGAGTATTTAAAGATGCTCGAAGTGTTTTTACTTCTGGTGATTCTGTTGTTTTTTCCACCTCTTTCTCTACTAACCCAGCTAAACGTTCAGCCTCACGAACTAAATGATTAATCACTTGTGCTTCCAGTTCGTCAGAAGAAATCATTTTTCCGTTACTACAAGCCCCAGTACGATAAAAACTACATTGGTAGTGATGTCTGACAAAATTCTTTTTCTTAACCAATTTCTTACATTGGCGACTGTAAGCAGCACCACAATGGACACACTTGACTAAGTTTGCAAATGGATTGGTATATTTTTGCTCGGTCGCCCATCGGTTTTTACGGTTGTCCCTAATCATTGATTTGATGCGTTCGTGTTCCTCGCGAGTGATAATCGCTTCATCCTCGTGAGTTCCCCATGCAACTTCCCATTCATCGAATGGTTTCCTGTGTCCTTTGGAACGAACTACAGTGTTGTACAGCGTCCCCCCTGCGTAGACAGGATTTACAAGAATAGATCGCAAGCCAGAAACTGACCACTTTAACCCAGTGTGGGGATAACGCAGATTTAATGCACCGCTACGAGATTTGTTGATATTCTCTAGCACAATTTCCTCTTCCTGCTCCAGAAGGTTAATTTTAGCATCAGCACTTTTTGGCACAGCATTTGCTTGAATACCCAAAGTATCATGCAGTACTCTCGCTGTTTGGGACACCGTACCGACTGCGAAAAAAGTATCAAAGACAAATCGCATTAATTGCGATCGCGTTAACTCCCTCTTCCCTGCTATCAAACAAACACACGGACGATCATCTCGTTTGTACTTGTCATTCTCAACCACATACCCCAAAGGTGCATTCCAATGGGGTTTTTTATTGGCTTTGCGCGTATCTCGCTCTTTTTTGACTCGCATCCCCAGCATCTTCACTTCGTACTTACTAGCCGCCAATCGAACGTCAATTGTCAACTCGCCACCAATACTCGACATATCAAATGGCTCATCTAATGCACATGGTTGTATACCTTTCTTTTTCAACGCATCCATCAAACGATAAAAAGTCATTGATGAGGATGTTAAACGGTCAATCCGAATAAATAGCAGCTTGGACACTTTGCCTGGTGTAGATGCGTTGATATCCTCAATCAACTTCAGAAGCCCTTTACGCTTATCACTTGTACGACTTTCAACATCGTAATATATTTGTGTTGCTCCAGCACTACGCAACCGACGCATTTGTTTTATTAAAGCACCTTCGTCCTCATTCTGCTCATCCGTCGAAACCCTTGCGTAAGCCCAAACGTCCATACAGCATACCATAGAAGTCTTAGACTATGTTACCTGATAGAGAACGCATTAGTAGCTTGTTGTTCACTGAGCCTGTAGACTTCTTTGTTGGTAATTCCTACGGTAAGTACCTGTGGCGTGACACTAAGATCCCAATGGTACGGATTGGTTATCCAATCTTCGATCGCCACCACTTACACCGCTATTCAACCATCGGTTATCAAGGTGGTATCAACCTCCTCAACTGGGTTGTCAACACCATCCTTGATGAAATGGATCGCAACACCAACATCACCGGTGTAACCGATATTTCCTTTGACTTGATTCGTTAAGAATCTCATCAACTCGCGGCGTGCCAATGAAGTAAAAAGTTAAAAGTAAAAACTTTAAAGATGATTCTTTTAACTTTTTACTTTTTCCTTTTTACTTTTTTCTCAAAATAGAATTATGGAATCGATAAATCACACTCATGCCCATCCTAATTACCACCCGCCTAATGATCAAAAATCTGGCGGTTTTGATCTTCTACATCCATTACGTCGATTAGTAGATAGCATCCAAATCAAAAATTATCGTCTCGCTCATTTAATTTGCCAAATTATTCCTTGTTGTTGTCCTTTTCAGCGAGATATTCAGTTGTTCGGGCGTATTTTTCAGGTTCCCGCGCTATGCAAACTCAATCCTTTATATGACAATTTTGTAGGATTGCGTTTTCGGGCATTATCTTACCTCAGCGATGAATGTGGAGAAGATGTCTCGAAATATATTTGCTAGTCGTTACAAATTACTCATTATTAATACTCATTATCCATTACTAATTAGTTATCGGTCATTAGTCATTGGTAAATAACAAAAATAAATAGTAAATACAAATGACAAATGACAAATGACTAACTAACAAAATTCATCCAGCGCGAGGAAACAGATGATAATTACCCAAGGCAAAATCAACGAGCTGCTCTCTGAGCCAGGATGCGAACATAATCATCACAAAAATGGGGAAAAGAAAAATAAGTCTTGCACGCAACAAGCTCAACCGGGAGCCGCTCAAGGGGGTTGTGCCTTTGATGGTGCAATGATTGCCCTAGTACCCATCACTGATGCTGCTCATTTAGTTCACGGACCGATCGCCTGCGCTGGTAATTCCTGGGGTAGTCGTGGTAGCTTCTCTTCTGGCCCTCAACTTTACAAATTCGGCTTCACCACCGATTTGAGTGAGAATGATGTCATCTTCGGTGGTGAAAAAAAGCTCTATAAAGCCATCCTCGACATTCATAAACGCTACAACCCCGAAGCAGTTTTTGTTTACTCCACTTGTGTTACTGCTCTCATCGGTGAAGACATGGATGCAGTCTGCAAAGCCGCTACCAATAAAATCGGCATTCCGGTCATTCCCGTAAATTCACCTGGGTTTGTTGGTAGTAAAAATCTTGGCAACCGCATCGGTGGAGAAGCTTTACTAGAATACGTTGTTGGTACTGAAGAACCAGAATACACCACACCCTACGACATCAACCTCATCGGTGAATATAACATCGCTGGTGAAATGTGGAATGTATTACCGTTATTTAAAAAATTAGGTATTCGTGTTTTAGCAAAAATTACTGGTGATGCTCGCTACAAAGAAGTTTGCAGCGCCCACCGTGCCAAACTCAACGTAATGATTTGCTCCAAAGCTCTGATCAACATGGGGCGGAAAATGGAGGAACGTTACAGCATCCCCTACATCGAAGAATCTTTCTACGGTGTTGAGGACATAAACCGATGTTTACGAAATATTGCAGCGAAATTGGGCGACCCTGATTTACAAGCACGCACAGAAAAATTAATTGCCGAAGAAACCGCCGCCCTCAATGTCAAACTCGCTCCCTATCGCGATCGCCTCAAGGGCAAACGAGTTGTTCTTTATACCGGAGGTGTGAAAAGCTGGTCAATTATCTCCGCAGCTAAAGACTTGGGAATGGAAGTCGTTGCTACCAGTACCAAAAAAAGTACTGAGGAAGATAAAGCCCGCATCAAGCAATTACTTGGCAAAGACGGCATCACTCTAGAAAAAGGCAATCCCCAGGAAATTCTGCGGGTAATTAACGAAACCAACGCAGAGATGCTGATTGCTGGTGGTCGTAACCAATACACCGCCCTCAAAGCCCGAATTCCTTTCCTCGATATCAACCAAGAACGTCACCACGCCTACGCAGGTTATAGCGGCATGGTAGAAATGGCTAGGGAATTAGATGAAGCTCTCTACAGTCCTGTGTGGGAACAAGTTCGCAAACCAGCACCTTGGGAAAACGACTCAGAAACACGGGGACAAGGAGACACAGGAAAATTTTCATCCTCAACACGCCTCCCCATCTCTGTATCTTTTGAAGAGGAGGACTACTAAATGGCCAAGGTTGTCACTCCTAAAAAGCCAGTTATAGTTAATCCCCTCAAGCAAAGCCAAACTTTAGGTGCAGCCCTAGCCTTTTTGGGTTTGAAAGGGATGATACCTTTACTCCACGGTTCCCAAGGTTGTACTGCCTTTGCCAAAGTGATATTAGTGCGGCATTTCCGAGAAGCTATACCTCTTTCCACCACAGCGATGACGGAAGTCAGCACAATCTTGGGTGGTGAGGAGAATGTGGAACAAGCAATTTTGACTTTGGTGCAGAAGTCTCAGCCAGAAATTATTGGTTTGTGTACAACTGGACTAACGGAAACTAGAGGGGATGACATGGACGGGATTCTCAAGGATTTCCGCAAACGTCATCCAGAGTTGGATGAATTGCCCATTGTACTTGTCTCCTCACCGGATTTTAAAGGCGCACTGCAAGATGGATTTGCAGCAGCAGTAGAAAGTATTGTCAAAGAGGTTCCGCAACCAGGGGAACCAAAGGCGCAACAGGTGACAATTTTGATGAGTTCCGCTTTCACACCGGGGGATGTGCAACAAATCAAGGAAATTGTCAGTACTTTTGGGTTAATGCCAATTGTAGTTCCGGATCTTTCGGCTTCCTTGGATGGTCACTTGGATGATTCCTACAGTCCAATTACCGGGGGTGGCACAACTTTAGTACAATTACATAAGGTTGGTAGTTCAGTTTATACTCTAGCACTGGGTGAAAGTATGCGGGGTGCAGCCAAAATTTTAGAACAAAAATTTGGCACACCTTATGAAGTGTTTACCGAACTGACTGGATTAGAAGCGGTAGATAAATTTATGCAGTTTTTGGCGAATTTGAGTGGGACAGCAGTTCCAGAAAAATATCGCCGCCAACGTCGCCAACTGCAAGATGCGATGTTGGATACTCATTTTTACTTTGGTAGAAAAAAGGTATCTCTCGCGTTGGAACCAGATTTACTATGGTCAACGGTATACTTTTTGCAATCAATGGGTGCGGAAATTCAAGCTGCTGTCACGACAACGCGATCGCCACTTTTAGAAAAACTGGCGATCGACAGCGTCACCATCGGTGATTTTGAAGACTTTGAAAACTTAGCTGCTGGTTCGGACTTGCTGATTGGTAATTCTCACACGAATGCGATCGCCAAACGTTTAGGAATTCCCCTCTATCGCCAAGGTATCCCCATTTTTGATCGCTTAGGTAATGGTCAATTTACCAAAATAGGCTACCGAGGCACAATGGAACTCTTATTTGATCTCGGTAATCTCTTTTTACACGCAGAGGAAACGAAAGTCAGAGATAGAGATGTTCAGGGGGATTAGGAATTGTCAGTTATCAGTTATCAGTTATCAGTTATCAAAGGAAGTTGTTAACTGTTCACTGATTTCTAACCACTAACTAATAACCAACAAATGAAAATAGCCTTCACAACTAGTGACCAAGTTCATGTCAATGCTCATTTTGGTTGGGCAAAGATGATTGATGTTTATGAAGTTTCCCAAGATGGTTATCAATTTGTAGAAACTATCAAATTTAATGGAAACCTCAAAGAAGATGGTAACGAGGATAAGCTTGTTCCCAAACTTAATGCATTAAAAGAATGCACAATTGTGTATGTTGCGGCAATTGGTAGCAGTGCTGCGGCCAAATTACTGAAAACAGGTGTGACTCCAATTAAAGCACGTTCAGAGCAAGATGAAATAGCTGATACACTCAACAAATTAGTTGAAACTCTCAAAGGTAGTCCACCACCTTGGTTACGTAAAGCCTTACAGCAAACTAATCTGAATTTTGATGAATTAGAACTGGAAGAAGAAACAACTGTATGAGTGCAACAAATAGTGTTAATGGAACCGCCCCTAGTGAAGTTGTAAATTCACCTTTTTTGAAAGCGATCGTCCAACAAATTCGTGGTCAAGATAGTTACGGTGTTTTCCGCAATTGGTCAGATGAATTAATCCTCAAACCATTTGTAGTTAGCAAACAAAAGAAACGCGAAATATCTGTCGAAGGTGAGGTCGATCCAGTAACAATTGCCCGGATTATGGCATTTTATCGTGCTGTCGCTGCCCGCATTGAACAAGAAACTGGTTTATTATCTCAAGTTGTAGTTGATTTAAGCCACGAAGGTTTTGGCTGGGCGCTAGTTTTTTCTGGTCGTCTTTTGTTGGCAGTTAAAACCTTAAGAGATGCCCATCGTTTTGGTTTTGAATCGCTGGAAAAAGTAGCAGAAGAAGGCGAAAAGCTAGTTCAAAAAGGTATTGAATTGGCTCAGAAATTTCCTGAAGTTGGAAGATTGTAAATCGTCATTAGTCATTGGTAAAAGAAAATGACAAATAACAAATGACAAGTGACAAATGACAAAGGACAAATGACAAATAACAAATGACGAAGATCGAAGAACTACAAACTCAAATCAAGCGCCTCAATAGTAAAGCAGGTCAAATGAAAATGGATCTGCATGATTTGGCGGAAGGGTTGCCAACAGATTACCAAACACTTATGGATGTTGCGGCTGCGACTTATGAAATTTATCGTCAGCTGGATGAACTGAAGCAACAACTAAAAATCATGGAGCAAAGCAAATGAGTGAAGATTGGAATAAATTCCAAAAGCTTACACAAGCAGAGGAATATTTTGATTTTTTTGGTCTACCTTATGACCAAACAGTTGTCAGTGTAAATCGTCTACATATTTTGAAAAAATTCTCCCAATCTATTCAAGAAATTGATGAGAATTATACTGACCTGAGTTCAGAAGAGAGATTAAATAAATATTGTGAGGCTTTACAACAAGCTTATCAGGTTTTTCTGGAATCCACACCTCAAGAACAAAAGCTGTTCAAAGTATTTAAACAGAAGCCTAAAAATGTAGTCACGCTGACAGAAATCACTTCTGATTAGGAGGTAAAAAGTGATAGACCTAACGCCTACCGAATTAGAACGTTACAGTCGCCAAATGATGCTCCCGAATTTTGGCGAAGTAGCACAGAAGCGTCTCAAGTCAGCAACTGTTCTGGTGACAGGTGTGGGAGGATTAGGCGGTACAGCAGCGCTTTACTTAGCAGTAGCAGGCGTTGGGCGGCTGATCCTAGTCCGGGGTGGTGATCTGCGACTGGATGATATGAATCGTCAGATTTTGATGACGCACGATTGGGTTGGTCAACCAAGAGTTTTCAAAGCAAAAGAAACTCTCGAAGCCATCAATCCTGATATCCAGGTGGAAGCAGTTCATGAGTATATTACTCAGGACAATGTTGACTCCTTGGTGAAATCTGCTGATATGGCCCTAGACTGCGCCCATAATTTTACGGAGCGTGATTTGCTAAATGCTGCTTGTGTACGCTGGCGCAAACCAATGGTGGAAGCAGCAATGGACGGGATGGAGGCTTACCTGACTACAATTATTCCTGGTGTGACGCCTTGTTTATCTTGTCTATTTCCAGAGAAACCAGACTGGGATAGACGCGGGTTTTCAGTTTTAGGTGCTGTATCTGGAACTCTTGCTTGTTTGACAGCTTTGGAAGCAATCAAGCTGATCACTGGCTATAGTCAACCTTTGTTATCACAACTACTGACAATGGATTTAACCCGCATGGAATTTGCTAAACGTCGTTCTTATCGCGATCGCTGCTGTCCAGTATGCGGAAACAATGCACCTTGGAGATACTTGCAATCCAAATCCACAGTCATTAGTCATTAGACGCGATTAATCGCGTCTGTACAAGAAATTAGTCATTGGTCATTAGTCATTAGTGATTACAAAGGACAAATGACAAAGGACAAATTTTTAAAATTCAGGAGGTCTGATGACTGTTACTTTGACAGAGAAAGCAGAATTTCGTCTACGGACATTTTTAGCAGGTTCTGCTCCCGATGCCAATGGCGCCACAAAAGGTATCCGCATATCTGTTAAAGATGGTGGTTGCAGTGGTTATGAATATGCAATGGATGTCACCAGCCAGCCAAAATCAGACGATTTGGTCATCCAGCAAGGGAAGGTTACTCTTTACGTTGACCCTGAAAGTGCGCCATTACTAGAAGGAATTGTCATCGATTTTATTGATGGTGTAATGGAAGGCGGCTTTAAGTTTATCAACCCCAACGCAACAGAAACTTGTGGTTGTGGCAAATCATTTAAAACTAGTGATTGTCAATCAGCAGGTGTACCTTGCAACTAATAAATGAATGTTGCTGGTTCTTTGTTATTTGTTGTTGAGAAGCAACAAGTAACAAACAACTATCAACAAACAAATATCAACAAATTTATTTTTGAGGAGAACACAACAATGGCTACCTACCAAGTAAGATTAATCAACAAAAAAGAAGACCTCGACGCCACAATTGAAGTTGACGAAGAAACTACTATCTTAGAAGCAGCAGAAGAAAATGGTATTGAGTTACCTTTTTCTTGCCACTCTGGTTCTTGCTCTAGCTGCGTTGGTAAGGTAGTTGAAGGTGAAGTTGATCAATCTGAGCAAATCTTCTTAGATGATGAGCAGATGTCCAAAGGATTCGCATTACTTTGCGTTACCTATCCTCGCTCTAACTGCACAATCAAAACCCATCAAGAACCTTATCTTGTCTAAATCTTTCATTTTTTTCTCCCCTGTATTTTTCTTTCCTTAGCTATTCTCGAAGTCATAGCTATGACACAGCTATGACTTCTTTATTAAGAAGGAAAAATTTATACTTAATGAAGTGAACAGTTCATAACAATCATTTTTTCAAATATTTTTCTTAATTATAAGATAACGTATTTTTATAGTTATTTTCTTATTCTTTAGATTGATTTTATAAATAAATATCTATTCTTTAATTTTCTTAATTATAGATAATTGCAATTTTTATACGTACTAATTCCTCTACACTCTACCCACTAACAACCAACCACTAAGTATTAAATGTTTAACAGTTTTAGTGTCACTGGTTCTTCATTAGAATTACTAAAAATTGGAGAGCAAGGAATTATTCTGTTCTGTAACACTCAGGACGAAAAGATTCTGAATCAAGTGATATCTTTGGGTCTAGATCCGGGAATATGCTTTACGTTAGAACAAAATTTTCCTAACGTCGTTATTAAATTCAATTCAAAAAGATTAGTTATCAATAAGGAAATAGCTAGTCAAATATACGTTCGGATATTGAATCAATAATTACATGCTTGAAACTAATTAAATTATTTATTTTATTCTTAGTGTCTTTGTGTTTAAAAAATGATCTTTTTCACCACTAAGACACAAAGACACTAAGAAAATTTGATTCGGTAGGATACACCAAGATATGTACCTTTTCTCCTCAAATTAAAAATATGATTGAGAATACCGTCACACGCTACTATCACAACTTTTTACAAGTTGTTCGGAGTTACTATCAACTTACAAAACCGCGAATTATTCCTCTGCTATTGATTACTACAGCTGCTAGTATGTCGATCGCATCTGAAGGAAAATTAAATCCGATATTAATGTTAGTAACTCTGGCTGGTGGTACTTTTGCTGCTGCTAGCGCTCAAACTTTTAATTGCGTCTATGATCGCGATATCGACTATGAAATGGAGCGGACGCGCCATCGTCCTTTACCTTCTGGGCGTGTCCAGCCTACTCATGCTTTAATATTTGCGATCGCTTTAGCTTGTATTTCTTTCACTTTGCTGACAGTGTTTGTGAATTTACTCAGCGCTTTGTTAGCAATGTCTGGGATTTTATTTTATGTGGGCGTCTACACCCATTTACTCAAGCGCCACACTTCACTTAACATCGTCATTGGTGGTGCTGCTGGCGCGATTCCGATGTTGGTAGGTTGGGCTGCGGTAACAGGTACACTGAGTTGGACAGCATGGTTATTGTTTGCGATTGTCTTTTTGTGGACACCTCCTCATTTTTGGGCGTTAGCTTTGATGATTAGTGAAGATTATGCCAAGGTAGGTGTACCGATGCTGCCTGTAGTTACTGATAATATCACCGCCGCTCGGCAGATTTGGGTATATACTTTAATGCTTGTCCCTGCGACATTTTTATTGATAGATCCTCTGCAAAGAATGGGTGTGATTTATGGCTGTATAGCTTTTATTATGGGAGCTATCTTGATTAAAAAAGCCTGGACGCTTTTGCAAGATTCAGAGAATAAACAATCTGCGCGATCGCTCTTTCTTTACTCTATTCTCTATATGATGCTACTATGCGCTGCTATGGTAGTTGATAGTTTACCAATTACTCATGATTTCACTCAGATAATGATGAGATTGGTGAAGTGAATTGTGTCCTTTGTTGTTTGTTGGTAGTTGTTTGTTATTACAACCACCAACCAATAACTAACTATTTTTTAATCAACAGCAACCATGACATCTGTTGCTTTTACCACAGCATAAGCTTCTTTACCTTCAGCAAGTTGAAGACTATCTGCTGAAGATTTTGTAATGATTGCAGTTACTTCTACACCAGGTGCTAATTCTAATATAACTTCGGTGTTGACAGAGCCTGGTACAACTTTTTTTACAGTAGCTTTCAAAGTATTACGAGCGCTTATTTTCATTTTTTTGTATCTTGAATTATTTGACTCAATAATATTACTCATTTAATAAGAATATACATGTATTTCTTTAGGTTGTTTTTATGTTTAGTAATTTGTAAAATGTACAAGATAAAATATATGAATATATTCAGTTTTTTGACTAGACTCTAAATATATAAAGCCTAATTTATTGTCGGTTATTGCAACTGTAAACTGTTTACAATCTATAGTCAGAATGATCTATTACTCAGATCCCCTATTTATTAGTGAAGTCGGGGAGCTTGTCTATAAAAAAATAATTTTTAATTAATTTAGTTACCTAAGATACAGACAAAATAAGTAGAACAGCGTAGATAATTAAAGGTTTGTAGTGAGGACTTCAGTCCTTACTACGAACTAGATTCCAATAATTTTACATTACTTCACATAGTTTGTTTTTTCAAATCGTTCTACTTAATTATTTTTATAATGGTGCTACCAAGCATCGTATCAACAAAAATAATTCTAAACAAACTAGAAATTATCTACAATCATTCTTTATTAGTGAAGAGACAGGATTTTTGTAAAATCGCGCAGGCGTAATCTATCTGTACCTGCTAAATTAAAATAATTGACAAGTCCAACGCCCTCAAGTCTCGTTTCCGTAGTAAACATAGTCACTGATATTAAAGTGATCAATATTTTCAGATTTCAATAATGAGAATATTTTTAGAATTGATTATTGAGATTTAATTGCATATATCTCAGAATCTTTTTTATAGAAAAAGTGGTAAGTTACTATAAAAATAACAATTGTCATTAAAAATTTAGTTTTTTTTAATCGTTTTATTAATGAATATTACTGCAAAGTTTTATAACTGAATCCTTGCCTAATTTGCTGAGAGATATAAGATGGAAATGTAGGATAAATTGTTGCCTTAAAGCCCAATACAAGCAGTAAAAAGTGATTATCGACTTCTCTAATTAATGATTTTCTAAATTTTGGCTAAATTCTCAATTTCAGACTATTAAAGATGTATTTCAGTTATTGATGATGGGTAAATGCGTAAATCTTATTCTAAAAAATAGCCAAGTTTATTTAGAAATTAGAGAAAATAAATTGGCTAAAATTCATCCATAATCGCTTTTGACAGCAGTGACTTTCAGGAATTGCAATTGAGCCTAATTATTTAGATTTAGAACAGGCGTGTATCTTCAACACTCACGCAGCTAGGAAAGAATCACAGAATCAATTTCCTTACATCAAGGAAAAGGAGCAGAAATTATGAGAGCCAAGCATATTATGACTCAAGATGTAGCCACTATTCGCGGTTCGGCTACTGTGGCAGAAGCAGTCAAACTCATGAGGCTCAAAGAATTACGGGCGTTGATTGTAGAACCTCGTAACGATGCAGATGCATACGGGATTGTTACCGAGACTGATATTGTATCTAAGGTGGTCGCCTATGGAAAAGACCCCAAACAGGTACATGTTTATGAAATTATGAGTAAGCCTTGCATCGTTGTCAATCCCGACCTTGATGTGGAATATGTTGCACGGTTATTTGCTAATACGGGTGTTTGGCGTGCGCCTGTGATTCAAGGTGAATTACTTGGCATAATTTCTGTTACTGATATTATTACCAAGGGCGACTTCCTAGAAAAACCCAAATTAGCTTTCTTGCAAAAAGAACTCCAAAAAGCCGTATCAAATGCTCGCTCAATTTCTAGTAACTACGGTGGGGATTCTAAAAAAGCTCTAGAAGCTTGGGATTTTGTAGACGAACTCGAAGCAGAAGCATGTTTTTATGGCGCACCAAAACCAGAAAAAACAGCTAGACAACTATTCTCTAATGGACGTAATCCAGTGAATGTAGGTTAATAAGGTAAGTATGAAATTATGTAGGGTGCGTTACACTTAGTTAACGCACCCTACATATTTGAAATTTACTTGATCAATGAGCTTTCAATATAATTATATTTGAGAACTTTTATCAAAATATTTTTTATAAATTAATAGTCAAATTTTATAAATAAAATGCCCTTTTATATTTTATACGGCTGTTTAGGCGTAGATTATAGCAATAGACGAGCTAGCAGTTCGCATATAGAAGTTAGAAATTGAGAATTATTTTCTCACATTCTTGATAAATTGATTTGATATTAACTTAAAGATTGATATTTTACAAAATAATAGTATCAAAGGATTCTTTTTTTTAATAATTTCTGTTTATCATAAATCTAGCTGGAATTATACGGGAACACCAAAAAATAATTTATCCAAATTTTTCTGAATTATAGGGTGCGTCAGCACGGCGAATTCTAGATATTCAAAGGTTTTTGCACTCCTAACGCATCCTACGAATTGGATATTTTATTGTTTGGAAATCCCTAAAAGCTTGAAGTATTGCTATTTAGATAGGAAAAAACATCATCTAAGTATATTTACTACCTCAGCTTCCATCTAGATATAAACCTAAAATTAATTTTTAATTTTAACGTCAGTCAAACAAATCTCTCACTTCTATCTGATTCTGCAAAAGTCTGAGAAAGATTAATGATTAATGTGAGAAATAGGTTTGTTCAGAGGTAAATTACTATCCGTCTAACTCACGTTAATCTTAATAATTTAATTCTTAGTTATATAGTAATTACGGGAGGTTGCTATGTAACCAATATTTGTAATTTTCAAACTACAAAAATATCTATATTTTTGGTAATTTCGAGTGTAAAATCTATAAATTAATTGAGAGATAAGGAGATGAACAAGGAATTTTTCCCAAAGGATAATTTACATCCTCTTCAGTTAACTTCAGCAGATATTATATTACGTCAGCAACTAGAAAACTCTATTAGTTGTTATTTTTATAATGCTTGCGATCGCATTATTCAAAAATTATTATCTAGTTGTCGCTGGTACATTCTCAGTCACGCCAACGCTTTGACTTTAGTTGTTGAATGTCCAGACCAAATTACTAACTGGCGTGTTCTCCAACAAATTGTACCAATGGCAGCAATTTTAGGCGACATTATCAGCAGTGCCAAAATTCGCGTTTGTCCGCCTAAAAAGCAGGGATTACCTTTTGAAATGAGAGTAGATGAGTTAGCAGTTTATCGAGATAGGGCGTAATATGATTTTAGATTTTAGATTTTGGATTTTGGATTAAATCTAAAATCTCACTCTAGTCATTTTTGGGCTTGATAATAGTTAGAATTTCTGCAAAAACCAAGTCAGCAGATTTTTGAACAACAGGACTCAATTCCCAACCAAAATCAAGATTTGCCGCTTCAATTAAATAAACGATCACCTCTTGGGGAAAATCATTCTGAAAGATTTTTCTACCTGCGGCTAAAGCATTATCCCAACGAAAATCATGCAAATTATAACTGGGTTCCGGCAGGGCTTCTAGTTCTTTTCCAGGAACTTTAAACACAGCACCTGATTCGGAACCTGTTGTACTTGCATCAATAATGATTAACTGTTTACAGCCTCTTGCTTGAAACATCACTTCCATCCCAGCAGTACCACAATCGTAAACTTGCACATGAGGATGGGGATGTTCAGCAAGATATTGTTGTAGATGTTGAGCGACAATCACACCCACTCCATCATCACTACGGTTAAGATTACCGCAACCAATAATGGTTATTTGTCGTACCCTGCTGGAAGCCGCTAGCGCGTCTATGTCATTTGTCATTTGTATTTGTTGTTTTTAAAATCAGTCGGGTGCTTTAACCTAAACATAGAACAGGCAGAGCAGAAAAAATGCAAATGACAAACATCGAAATTAATACTACCCACGTCAAAGTACCTAACAACGACTTACAAATCGATGCTTACTTAGCCCAACCAGCAGTCTCTGGAACCTTTGGCGCTGTTATAGTTTTTCAAGAAATCTTTGGAGTCAACAGTAACATTAGGGATATTACCGAGCTTATAGCTAAACAAGGCTATGTAGTGCTAGCTCCTGCGATGTATCAACGCATTGCTCCCGGTTTTGAATTTGGGTTTAGCCCGGAAGATATTGGGTATAGTCCAGAAGCTTATCGACTTGGTTTAGAATACTACCAACAAGTTAAGTATCAAGAAATATTAAGCGATATTCAAGCTGCGATCGCCTATCTCAAAACTTTACCGAATGTAAAAGCTGATTGCATCGGCGCTATTGGTTTCTGTTTTGGTGGTCATGTTGCTTACATGGCTGCAACGTTAAGCGATATCAAAGCAACAGCTTCGTTCTATGGTGCTGGAATTACTACTTCTAGTTATGGTGAAGAAACTCCAACCATTAATCGCACCTCTGAAATAAAAGGTACTATTTATGCATTTTTTGGTACAAGAGATTCATTCATTTCCCAGGAAGAAAACGAGCAAATCGAGGCAGAATTCAATAAACATAAAATAAATCACCGTGTATTCCGATACGACGCAGGACACGGATTCTTCGCCGGATTCTTCAAAGACCAGTACCCATTCTTAGAACAGCACCCAAGTTACAATCCAGAAGCTGCTGCTGATGCTTGGAAACATGTTCTAGAACTTTTCCAAAACAACTTGTGATTCAAGTCAAAAAGGAGTGTGCTGATGAGTTTAACCCATGAATTTTGAGTGGGATGAACGAAAAAACGAACTTAACATTGACAAGCACGGTTTCGATTTTGCTGATGCTTATCGAGTCTTTGACTTGCCGATGGCAGTTGACCTTGATGAGCGCAACGACTATGGTGAAGATCGATGGATCGGAATTGGACTACTGGATGGACGTGTGGTGATAGTTGTTTACACTGAGCCTGATGAAGCAACAATTCGTATAATTTCTTTAAGAAAAGCACTCTCACATGAAAGGAAGCGTTATGAGCAATACCTCAAAAACCGATTGGTCTAGAATTGACGAAATGACTGACGATGAAATTGACACCTCGGATATTCCCCCTCTTACAGACGAATTCTTTTCAAAGGCAAAGTTACGAATGCCTGCATCGCCATTGGCTACAGTTGCTATTCGTGTTGATTCTGAAACTTTGGCATGGTTCCAATCAAAGGGTGAAGAAGCTGAACAGCATATGGCTGCTGCACTACGAATCTATGCAGAAGCACAAAAGAAAGCTGCTACCATGCGTCAATCAGCATAACAACTCTATATATATAGTTTTAATTCACATCAGGTGAAAATCAAGATAAAGAGAAATATTCCCTGATGTTTTTTATTTACAAACAAAATCTAGTTTATATTGTACCATTATTTTTAATAAAAATTAAATGAAAAATACTTTTATTAATCAGCAAAAAGTTTATCTTAATACATTATTAATAATAGTTCACTATTGACATTTAGTAATTATAGTTCTGATTAAAAAATACATTTTTTAGTTTTGTTTAAGAATATTATCGTTGTATGTTAATTGTTAAGTTTTGAGTCTAAAAGTTAAACTAAATTCATCCTATCCTACAACCAAGCTAATTCTTAATTAACCAGATTTCGCCGCACAGAGATTATAACCAAATCGGTTAGGTATGAATGCTGGTAATGATATTTTGAGATGCCAATATTGGAAATTGAGCTTATATGCAGTAGACATACCCAGGAGAATTTCATGCTTGAGTATCTAACGCGTTTGAACGACCATAATTTACCCTATCCAGATACAATTCATCCTATCGTTGTTCACTTTGTCATTGCAATGATTTTGTTTGCCTTCTGTTGTGATGCGATAGGTTATTTTACTCGCAACTCCCGGCTATTCGAGGTCAGCTGGTGGAATATGTGTCTTGCTACCGTCGCTATTTTTGTGGCGATCATTTTTGGTCAATTTGAAGCAGGTTTGGCAACACCTTACCATTTAGCAAAATCAGTGTTAAATATACATACTCTGATTGGCTGGTCACTTTCAGGAATTATTGCTGCAATTACAGCTTGGCGTTATGTAATTCGTACACGCAACCCCCAGAAATTACCCATTGGATATTTAGGAGTAGGACTTGTACTAGTCCTCATAGTTGGAACACAAGTATATCTAGGAGATCAACTTGTTTGGGTGTATGGACTACACACAGTACCAGTAGTTGAAGCAGTAAAGGATGGTATTTTGCGATGAACTCAGAACTAATTGACCAATTGGGAGCGCAACTAGGCGCAAACGGACTTCCTTACACCATTCCTATTCATCCCAACTTAGTCCATCTCACCTTGGGTTTGTTCATCATTGGGATTCTCTTTGATATTGTCGGTGTATTTTTCCCCCTACATCAATTCGTCTACAAATATTTAGCATTACCAGTCGAACGCGCTAACTTCTTCGATGTTGGCTGGTATAACATGCTCGCCTCAGCCTTGATTACCTTTTTGACAGTAGCAGCAGGCTTTTACGAAATCATGCTTGCAGAAGCACCCGTGGATGTCAAGAGTGCTTGGGGTATGCAAGCCATGGAAACTATGCTTTGGCATGGTGTGGGTGGTGTTGTACTCCTAGCGCTGATTGTGGGGATGACTGTATGGCGAGGATTCCAGCGCTTTATTTGGCGCAAGGACGAAGATAGACAAGTGTATCTGAGTTACCTAGCTGTCGGGATGGTCATCATGTTCGTGATGTATGTTCATGGCACATTGGGAGCGCAAATGGCTGCGGAATTCGGCATCCACAACACCGCCGATCAATTGCTCAGAATTGGTCAAGACCTCAACGCCATGATTAAGTAAGTCCTTTGGACAAAGTCAATAGTCCAGAGTTCAAAGTTAAAAGTTAAAAGTCCAATTTTAATAACTATTGACCATTGACCATTGACTACTGACCATTGACCCTTGACTTTTTACCATGAAAATCCAGAAATTACTAAAAATTCTAACCTTTGCAACGAGTGCGATCGCACTGACTACTACCAGTCTCTGGATTGGGAAACAGGCTTATTCCTGGCTTCCTCCCCAAGCAGCTGCGGAATCATTACTCGTTGATGACTTGATTAGCTTCTTGGTAACACTCGGAGCATTTATCTTCCTGGGTGTTACCGGAACCCTGATGTATTCGATAATTTTCCATCGGGCGAAAAAAGGTGAAATCATCGACGGGCCACCTATCGAAGGAAATATCACCCTCGAAGTCGTCTGGACAGCTATCCCAATTATGCTGGTGTTGTGGATTGCTGGTTACAGCTACCAAATCTACGAGCAAATGGGAATTCAAGGCCCAAATGAACACGTCCACTTCCGTATGCCGATGGGGATAGAATCAGCTTATGCAGCACCAAAGGAGGACACGGGGACACGGGGACACGGGGACACGGAGAATTTATCAAAAACACTCTCCGCGTCTAACCTAGAACCTGTAGAAAAAATCGACGTTCTTGCTAAACAATGGGCTTGGGTCTTCCACTATCCAGAAAAGAATGTCACCAGTAGCGAACTGCACTTACCTGCTAACAAAAGAGTGCGTTTAGCACTGCAATCTGAAGACGTTCTACATGGCTTATACGTACCAGCCTTTCGCCTCAAACAAGACATAGTTCCCAACCAAACTATAGACTTTGAATTCAACCCCATTCGGCTTGGTAAATATCAACTCACTGATTCCCAATACAGTGGTACATACTTTGCAACTATGCAAGCCGATGTTGTAGTTGAATCACCAGAAGATTATCACCAGTGGCTGACCAAAGCTGCAACCCGCAAGCTTTCCCCAGCCAAAAATCAAGCAGCTTCTGAATATGCTCAAGCAGATGGCTGGACAACTGTCGCCCCTGCTGAACCTCCTCTGGTTAATTATCCTGGTTAATAGGAAAACAAAGCGATGACGAACATTACCATCGAAAGTATCGATATCGCAGGTGAACAACCTCATCACCCCAGTCCCGATAATTGGAAGCGATACTTCAGCTTTAGCACTGATCACAAGGTCATTGGAATTCAGTACCTTGTTACCTCATTTATCTTCTTCCTGGTTGGCGGTATCTTTGCAATGATACTGCGGGGAGAACTTATCACCCCTGAATCAGATTTAATTGACCGTACCATGTACAACGGCATGTTTACCATGCATGGTACTGTCATGCTGTTCCTGTGGACATTCCCATCCTTAGTTGGTATAGCTAACTACCTTGTACCCCTGATGATTGGGGCGCGGGACATGGCATTTCCTCGCCTGAATGCTGCCGCTTTTTGGATGGTTCCAGTCGTCGGCATCCTGTTGATGGCTAGCTTTTTTGTTCCTGGTGGTCCAGCCCAAGCTGGCTGGTGGTCTTACCCGCCAGTCAGTCTCCAGAATCCCACAGGTAACTTGATTAACGGACAAGTCCTCTGGTTATTAGCAGTAGCCATCTCTGGTGTATCTTCAATTATGGGCGCAGTCAACTTTGTTACCACCATTGTCAAGATGCGCGCACCAGGGATGACCTTCTTTAGAATGCCCCTGTTTGTTTGGGCAGTATTCAGCGCTCAAATTATCCAACTTTTCGGACTCCCAGCACTGACAGCAGGCGCAGTCATGCTGTTACTTGACCTCACCGTTGGTACTGGCTTTTTTAACCCAGCGAACGGTGGTAATCCAGTCATGTTCCAGCACTACTTCTGGTTCTACTCCCACCCTGCTGTTTATGTGATTATTTTGCCCATCTTTGGGATTTTCTCAGAGATATTCCCGGTTTATGCTCGTAAGCCTTTATTTGGTTATAAAGTAGTTGCCGTTTCCTCAATCTTAATTGCCGTAGTAAGTGCGATCGTCTGGGTACACCACATGTATGTCAGTGGTACTCCTGGTTGGATGCGGATGATTTTCATGTTGACAACTATGTTTGTCTCCGTACCCACTGGGATTAAAGTATTTGCCTGGGTAGCGACGATTTGGGGTGGTAAATTACGCCTAACTACACCCATGTTGTTTGCCTTGGGTGGATTGGTGTTGTTTGTCTTCGCCGGAATTACAGGTATCATGCTGTCTTCTGTGCCTGTGGATGTTCATGTCAATAATACTTACTTTGTTGTTGGTCACTTCCACTATGTCCTTTACGGGACGGTAACTATGGGGATGTATGCAGCCATCTACCACTGGTTCCCCAAGATGACAGGCAAAATGTACTACGAAGGCTTGGGTAAGCTGCATTTTTGGTTAGCGTTTATTGGTACTAATCTTAACTTCTTCCCTATGCATCCATTGGGTTTACAAGGGATGTTGCGTAGAGTTGCTTCCTACGCTCCAGAGTATGAGTTATGGAATATTGTTGCTAGTGTTGGTGCGTTTATGTTAGGTATGTCTACTCTACCTTTTATTCTAAATATGATTAGTGCTTGGGTAGGTGGCGAACAAGCATCGGCTAATCCTTGGCAAGCTATTGGTTTAGAATGGGAAGTTTCTTCACCTCCACCTGTAGAAAATTTTGAAGAGATTCCTGTGGTGATTAGTGAGCCTTATGGATATGGAAAATCAGAACCTTTAGTAGCTCACAAACATTAATCATACTTTGTGTCTACCCTTACGGGAAGCCGCTATCGCGTCTATGTGCCTTTGTGGTGAAAAAGCAAAATTTGAACCACCAAGACACTAAGACACGAAGGTAAAAGTTTTAAAGGAGAATTCAAGTAATGGACGGTTATATGATTTCAGAGGAGTTGCATCTGCATCAAGCAGAGCATTCTCACGATGAAGAAGGCAATAAAATGTTTGGCTTCGTTGTGTTTTTGTTGTCTGAAAGTGTTATTTTTCTGAGTTTTTTTGCTGGATATATTATTTATAAACTCACAACTCCTAATTGGTTGCCGCCTGGTGTTGATGGGTTAGAAGTGGTTGCGCCTGCTATTAATACGGTGGTATTAGTTGCTAGTAGTTTTGTGATTTATTTGGCAGAACGTGCGCTGCAACGTCACAATTTGTGGAAATATCGCCTGTTTTTATTGGCAACTATGGCGATGGGAACTTACTTTTTGATTGGACAGGCGATTGAGTGGAGAGGTTTGGAGTTTGGTTTTACTTCTGGCGCGTTTGGTGGAATGTTTTATCTGCTAACAGGATTTCACGGTTTGCATGTTTTGACTGGAATTTTGTTACAGTTAATTATTTTGGTGCGTTCTTTTATTCCGGGTAATTTTGAATCTGGTCATTTTGGTGTGAATGCAACTTCACTTTTCTGGCATTTTGTGGATGTGATTTGGATTGTGTTGTTTGTGCTTCTCTACGTTTGGCAGTAAATGTAGATTGCCAGGTATTGTTAATATTCGCCTCAAAACTAAAAAACCAAAATCAAATATAAACCGTCTTGGGTTGCTTATACTTTCAAGCGGTTTATTTTAGTTTTGCTCTGAGTGCGATCGCTCATACACTATACACAAAAAATTTATACCTCCTTCCATGTTGCGATCGCGTTATAGCCCTGTGAAATTAGAATCGCATGATGGCCGTCAATACCAACTTGCAGTACGCAACTGAGAAATTTCACTATTATAGAGGTATAATTGGCGAACTCAATCTATTTTTGATAGGTGGCTGATGGACAAGAGCTTCCCACCTAGTTCTTATGATTATCAAGTCGGAGGCAGTCTTCCTCAAAACGCTCCTACCTACGTCAAACGTCAAGCAGACTATGACTTGTATGAGGGTTTGAAGGCTGGAGAATTCTGCTACGTCCTCAACTCTCGTCAAATGGGTAAATCCAGCTTGCGAGTGCAGGTGATGCAGCGCCTACAACAAGAAGGATTTACTTGTGCTGTTATAGATATTACTGCGATCGGAACCGCAGATATTACTCCAGAACAATGGTATGCGGGGGTAATTGATACTTTAATTAACAGTTTCAATCTTTACACTACTTTTGATTTAGAAACTTGGTGGACAGAAAATAATTTAATCTCACCAGTCCAGAAATTAGGCAAATTTATCGACACTATATTACTGAAAGTAATTACTACAAAGATAGTTATTTTTATCGATGAAATTGACAGTGTTTTGAGTCTGGCATTTAATGTGGACGATTTTTTTGCAGTCATCCGCGACTGCTATAACCATCGGGCAGACAAAGAGGTTTATAATCGTCTGACATTTGCAATTTTAGGAGTCTCTACACCTTCAAACTTGATCCAAGATCGGCGACGGACACCCTTTAATATTGGTAGAGCAATTGGTTTAACAGGTTTCCAACTTGCAGAAACTGAACCACTTGCAACGGGACTAACAGTGTTAGGTGAACCGCAAACGGTGATGTCAGCAGTGTTGTACTGGACAGGAGGACAGCCGTTTCTTACCCAGAAGGTTTGTAAGTTACTGCTAGAGGAGATCAAAAGACAGGGAGACGCAAAGACACGGGGACACACAGGAGAAGAATCCCAAATAGAAGAGTGGATTGAGCATTTGGTAAGAAAGCGCATCATTGAAAATTGGGAAGCGCAAGATGAACCTGAGCATTTGAAGACTATTAGAGACAGGATTCTGCGAAGTAGCGAAAAGCGCACTGGTAGAATGTTGGGCTTATGTCAGCAAATTTTACACCAAGGAGAGATTGTAGTTGATGACAGTCCGGAGCATACCGAACTGCGGTTAACGGGGTTGGTAGTGGAGCGCGATCGCAAACTGCAAATTTATAACTATATATATGCACAAGTTTTTAACCAACAATGGTGTGAAAAAGAGTTAGCAAAACTACGTCCTTACGCAGATTTACTCAATGGCTGGGTAGCTTCTGCACGTCAAGATGAATCATGCTTGTTGCGAGGACAAAACTTGCAAAATGCTCTGAAATGGGCAACAGGTAAAAGTTTAAGTGATTTAGATTATCAGTTTTTAGCTGCTAGTCAGGAAGTAGAAAAGCGCGAAGTTGAGAAACTTTTGGAAGCACAAGCAGCAGCCTCACGCGCAGAAGCCGCAGCCACACGCGCAGAAGCCGCAGCAGCACAGGCTAAACAACAAGCTCAATTTCAAAAGCAAATTACTTTAGTGGCGATCGCATCTTTAATTACAATTACGACTATGGCTGTCATCGCTGTGCAGAAGTGGAAAGCAGCAGACAAAGGTCAAATTCAAGCACTCTTAACATCTTCAAAAGCAAACTTTAACCTAAATCGAAGTTCATTTGATGCGTTAGTGGATGCGATGAGAGCAGGAAAACTTTTACAAGAATCTGTTTGGTTGAGAAACGACCCTAAACTTCAACCTCAAGTTATGGAAGCTTTCAGTGCAGCTTACTGGGTTCGAGAAAGCAACCGCTTAGAGAAACATAAAGGTTTCGTTCTGAAAGTCAGGTTTAGTCCTGATGGTAAAGTTATTGCTACTGCCAGCTTTGATAATACTGCTAAACTCTGGAGTTCGGATGGAAAGGAACTCGCAACCCTACAAGGGCATACTGAGCCTGTTGTGGATGTAAGTTTTAGCCCTGATGGTAAAATCATTGCCACTGCTAGTCGGGATGGAACTGTAAAACTTTGGGATCAAAAAGGCCAGCTGCTTTTAAATTTAGAAAATCAGCATAATGGTGTGGTCTGGAGCGTTAATTTTAGTCCTGATGGTCAGAAAATAGCTACAGCTGATCAAGACAACACAGCCAAGGTTTGGACTTTGGATGGTCTTCTGCTCAACATTTTCAAGGGACACACTGGAGAAGTCTACAGTGTTAGTTTTAGTCCTGATGGTCAGAAAATAGCTACGGCTAGCCATGACAAAACTGTAAAGCTCTGGGACACTAAAGGTAATTTAATTAATACGTTTAATAAACACAAAGCTCCAGCTTTTCATGTTAGTTTTAGTCGTGATGGTCAAACTCTTGCCTCTGCCAGCAGTGACAAAACAACCATACTTTGGGATGTAAATAGTAAAGCTAAACCAATCACTCTTGTTGGACATAAGGATAGAGTTAGAGATGTGGTTTTCAGTCCTGACGCTCAAATAATTGCTACTCCTAGTTGGGATGGGACTGTTAAGCTATGGCGTAGTCGAGATGGTTCACTTCTAGAAACATTGGAAGGACATCAAGGTCGAGTCAATAGTGTTAGTTTCAGTCCAGATGGAAAGCTTGTTGCATCTGCCAGCAATGATAAAACGGTTAAACTTTGGCGATTGAAAAACTGGATAACTATTTTTGCTGGACATAGTGACAAAATCTATGGTGTTGACTTCAGCCCCACAGGCAAAATAATAGCAACTGCCAGTGGCGATCAAAAGGTAAAGTTATGGAACTTGCAGGGACAAGAACTCAAAACTTTCACTGGACATACTCGGCTTCTCAGTGCCATCAGCTTTAGCCCAGATGGCAAGACAATCGCGACTGGCAGTTATGACAACACAGTAAAGCTATGGAACTTGCAAGGACAGGCATTAAAAACGCTTAAAGGGCATAATGAGGATGTTACTAACGTTAGTTTCAGTCCAGATGGCAAAATCATTGCCTCTGCAAGTTTTGATGGAATTGTGAAACTTTGGAGCCGAGAAGGAAAGCTCTTAAAAAATCTACAAAGAGATATTACATCTAATATCTACAGCGTTAGTTTTAGTCCTGATAGCAACATCATTGCCTCTACTAGCCGCGATGGCAAAGTGCAAATTTGGAAGACTAATGGAACTCCCTTGCTTAACTGGAAAGCACATGATGCATCCATATATAACATTCGTTTTAGCCCTGATAACCAAGTTATTGCCACTGCAAGTGAAGATAACACCGTGAAATTGTGGAATCGAGATTATCGTCTCTTAAATACCTTGAGAGGTCATAATGCTAGTATTTGGGGCTTAGATTTTAGTCCTAACGGTCAGATGATTGCTACTGCTAGTGATGATGAGACAATCAAGATTTGGAAGCGTGACAGTACGTTAATTACTACTCTCATCGGACATCACGATCCCGTTAACTCACTCAAGTTTAGTCCTGACAGCAAAAGCCTTGCTACTGGAAGTACAGATAAAACAGTACTGTTATGGGATGTGGAGAATTTAAGCTTGGATAAGTTTATCAAACGCGGATGCAATTGGTTGAGTGACTACCTCAAGACTAATCAGCATTCTCCAAAAGAGGTTAAAGAATTTTGTGATCAAAGTCAAAGGTAAATTATTTGTTAAATTTATTACTTATTATAAGTGCGATCGCCAAGAAACATTAACGCAAAGATACGGAGATCCACTGGATGTGGAGACAATTTAATGCTAAGTGATTAATCGTAATTGTTATGAGAAATTTGTAAGTATTTTTTCCACTTATATCCCAGAAGTGCATAAATAGATTTTGCCTGCACCCATTAAGAATATAGAAGACAAATTTGAGAAGGCAGAGAAGTATCCAATCGCTGACCCCATCACCCAATACTGCTCGAATAAGACAAATCGATTGACATTTAATCCCTGTAGAGACGCGATATATCGCGTCTCTACAACCCCAAAATTATGACGAAAAATCCTTAACCGAGCAGTATTGCCCCATCACCACTACTTTTTCAAAAATCATTATCACAACGGAAGATCATCATGGAAGATAAAGCAAAAACTGACATGAGAAAAAAAGGATTAGGTTGGGTACCAGACTATCCTGATCTACGTGATTACAATTTAGATAATGAGGATGCTATCAAGCATAAACTACGGTTCAAAATTGAAGAGAATACAGGTAATATTGAAAACATTGTCGAAGTCTTAATTAATTTAATTGATTTTCTCAAGACAAATAATCAAACTAATTTACCAGAAGGCAATATAGAGGAAATTAAAAATAAGATATTTGGCAGTGTTTTATTTGTAAAAATCAAAGTTCACAGAATTTTGAGAGATTCCTATGACGAGATAGATGAGAACGAGAATCAATATCCTCTTTATCCACTCGAATACGAGAGTATCCTCTCAAAGCAGACATTGGAGTTAAATAAATATCTTGGGGTTCTATTAATGGGAGGATATTTATTACCTCCAGAGAGTGTGAAAGATCGTCATCCAGAAGTTTTTCAAAAAGAACAATGTAAAAAGTTAGAAAGTAAAAAGTTAGAAAAAGTTAACGTTCAAGAAGCTTTAAAGTCACCAGAGGGTGTCGATTGGGTATTGAAATTGATGAGACAAAAGAATTATATTGACGACACTAAAGATTTAGTGAAGCGATTTCAGATCTGCTCTCAAATCAGAAAAGATGGCATAGTTGGTCTCGAAACTAATATTACTTTAAATGAATACTTTTCTGATTATGAAAAATTAGAAGACCTGAAAGAATGCAATATAAATATTGAAGAAAATCCGCAATATCCATCAAGAATTAAATTTTTATCTACAACTTCACTGATACCAAGCACCGCATTTTCTATCATATTGGAAGTTTTAATTTTTAAGGCTACTAAACAAATATATGAAGAATACAAAAACAATCAAGAAATCAATGATTATAAGCGAATCATTTATGAACACGATTTTTTAATAAAGATTAAATGCAAGGAAAAATCATATTTTTATCAAAAAGAGATTGAAAATATTTTGAAGAATAATAGAAAGTTTTCAGATGATATAAAAAAAATAATCAATACTCAACTGGATGAAACCTCAACAATGAATGAAATCAATACAACTTTAATCAAAAATGAAGGAATTTCATCTATACTTAATCATGCACCAGAAGTTTTACAAAATTCTTATGTAATTGAACCACTAATTTCAGTTGTGATCAAAAGTATTTATCCTTTATCTTTATCTAAGTGGAAAAAATATACATTTAAAGAACTAATTAAAAAAGGATTTGAAGAATTTGAAAAATTTTTCAAAAAAGCCAATAAAGCCAATAATTATAGTGCCAATACAGAACCGGGATATACTCAAGAACAATTAGTCAAATGTGCAATTTCTAAAGTATTAGAACTTCTTTCTCTAGAAATACATTCTCTTTTAGAAGAAAAGGAACAACTAAAAGAGCAGAATAAAGATAAATATACATGTGCTGTATTGTTATACTTTTTAATCAAAAAATATCTCAACCATTTGGAGCAATTAGTCAAGAAAGATATCAATCATGGGGAGCAAGATAATAATAGCCAATATCATGTAAACAGTGAAGAGCCAAAGCCTAATATTTTTGATAAACAGGAAGTATTTGAGTTTGAACGAGTAGTTAGTTATCATCTTACAGCTTCTACAGATAGTCAGGGGCAAAAAAAATCCAATTTATTTCCCAGTTTAGATTTATATATTCCGATAATTGGCAAAAATCTTCTGAAATCCTTACAAGAGGATGAACGTAATGATACAAATAAACAACCTAGTAAAAAACCATTTTTTCTTCTTCCTGGCGTCATAGACTTGAGCTATTGGTTTTCTCCAGTTAGAGACCAAGGTTCTCTTAATTCATGTACCGCATTTGCTGCGATCGCATTATTGGAATATTTTGAAAATAGGAATTTTGGTAAATCAGTAGATGCTTCTCCTCTGTTTCTATATAAAGCTGCACGCAACAAAATGAGTGTTCAAGGAGACGTGGGAGCATCCATACGAGAAACTATGAAAGTATTGGCACTAATTGGTGTTCCGCCGGAAGAGTCCTGGCGCTATGATGAAGATTTAGTCAATGAAGAGCCGCCTCCATACTGCTATGCTTATGCTCAAAATTACCAATCACTTAAATATTTTCTTTTAGATTATGCTGGGATTACAAAGGAAAGCCTGCTGTTTCAAATTAAGGCTGTTTTAGCTGCTGGTTTTCCTTGCATTTTTGGATTTACGATCTATTCTTCTGCCTACGAGAAGTCTAATTACAGGAAGGGTTTGATTGTATATCCCGACCCCCAGAAAGACAAAGTTATTGGTGGACACACTGTGGTTGCGGTTGGCTATGATGATTACAAGTTTATTCAGTGTAGCGATCGCCGATACTACTCCAAAGGCGCATTCTTAATTAGAAACTCCTGGGGATCTGAATGGGGAGTAGAGGGCTATGGGTGGCTTCCCTATCACTACGTATTAGCTGGACTAACAGCTGCTTGGTGGTCTCTGCTTAAAGCAGAGTGGTTTGATGAAAGTAATTTTGGATCTTCGGGAGGTGGCGGAGAAGATGGAGGTGCGGGAACAGGAGGATAATCAGGATGACAACTTATAAATGTAATGTAAAGCAAATAATAAGTTATTAAATATCTTAGGTGAGGTACTCCCGATATATCAACTTTGCCAAAGCTTTCAATGAGTTTGGTCAAAAAGTTTTTGAATCTCAGTGACTTTACTAATATCTGCTTGTACAGCGATCGCTTTGCTTCCTAATTTTTCGATTTCGGCAACAACTTCTTGCGCCTTTTCGGCATTTCCTGCATAGTTAACAGTAATCGACGCTTCTTGTTCTGCTAATTTTAATGCGATCGCACGTCCAATTCCCCGTGATGCACCTGTCACAATTGCAACTTTCCCTGCTAAAGATGGCATAATCATCTCCTGTGCAAATTGGTACTTAATTTAACTAAGTTGATCTCATTTTTAAACAAGCTGTCGTTAGGACACGAACTTCTGTCGCTAGGACACGATAGTTTGATTAGTTCATTGCAAAATACCCTTGGTGATCAGATAATTGATCCAGAATAAAAAATTGTAGAGATGTTGCAATGCTACGTCTCTACAGAGTTTAAATGTCAATCGATTTATCTTAATCTCAACAAATATTATCTTCTAGTAGCGCTCAAATAACTTGCTAAAGCTTCAGAACCACCGATGTGTTGACCATCAATGAATACTTGGGGAACAGTTGTTGCACCTGCGATCGCTTTTAAGGAATGAGTAGTTGCATCTTTACCCAAGACAATTTCTTCGTAGTCTAAACCATTTTGCTTGAGCATTTCTTTGGCACGCGCACAGTAGGGACAACCGGGTTTTGTAAACAGAGAAACCAATTTCGGTTTGACTGCGCTTGGGTTAATATATCTCAGCATCGTCTCAGCATCAGATACCTTAAAGGGATCACCTGGTTCTTCGGGTTCAATAAACATTTTTTCAACAACGCCATTTTTGACTAACATCGAATAGCGCCAAGATCGCTTGCCAAATCCCAGGTCTGATTTATCGACTAGCATACCCATGCCTTCAGTAAAATCACCATTGCCATCGGGTATAAATGTTAAATTTTCTGCTTCCTGATCCTTTGCCCATTCATTCATCACAAAGGTATCATTGACAGACACACAGACAATGTCATCTACACCACAATCTTTGAAGGTTTTCGCCAACTGATTGTAGCCCGGAACATGAGCTGATGAACAAGTGGGTGTAAAAGCCCCTGGTAGAGAAAAAACTACAACAGTCTTACCTTTAAATAATTCATCAGTTGTCACATTCACCCACTGATCATTCTGGCGCAGACGAAATGTGGTGTTGGGAACTCTTTTTCCTTCGTGATTTGGCAACATAATTAAGTTTACTCCTGGGAAACTTGCTAATTAAAGCGTACTCATTATGAGTACATATGTCAAGTTATTCCTCTATCCTTTGGTAGGGATGAATCAGTTAACAGTTAACTGTTACCAGTTTAATTTGATAACTGATAACTGATAACTGATAACTGATTAAGACTCCCGTCCCGAAGCCCAGGTGTCACGCCATTTCACAGTACCTTCACTAGCAATGACCCAGCGTCGAGAAACTAGATTTTCCCGTAGGGGAGAACCTCCTTCGCGCCACATGGCATATTTGTAGCTGATTAGCTTACCAGCACTTTCATCAAAGGGAATTTCAGCAAACCAGGTGTTGGAGTTGATGTATTCTAGGGGGTAGGCTTTACCGATGTCCCAGTTACCAAGTTCGGGACAATCTCCTGTCACCACGATGGTTTCTCCGGGTTGAGTGCATACGCCATTGAGTTGTACTCGGACAATAGTTTGGCCTTTGACACGTTCACCAACATGACTGATGGCGATCGCTTCTTTGGGTGCAAGTTCCAAATTATAAATCTTGCCGTCTTTAACCTCAAACTTGCGTCCGGTTAATAAACAAGTATGTTCCCGATCTGGTAATTCAGTGTCAACTGCCTCTACAGTAACAGCATCACCTCTATTTAATGCGACAAAACAACGAGAGTCACGATAGCGACGCACATAGCAATAAACATCCGGTGTGATATATTTTTGCCATTGACTACCCATTGATATTGCTGGGTTGAGACGGCGTAGTCCCGAAAGTTTGCGGACATCTCGATAAATGGGGGTATCAGTATCCCAAGATTCCATCATCGGACGATTGTAGGGATCGTTGTTACCGTAGATATTATCATCACCGTTAGTATCATTATGCAGGTATTGTTCTGTGCCATAAAATAGGCAAGGGATACCGCGAGTAGTCATCAACAAAATCACCGCCAATCGCAAGATTTCGGGATCAGGGTTGATAGTTTGAAAACGGTGCATATCATGGTTATCGATGAAGGTGATGAGTTCGGTTGCACCGTTATAGCGATAGTCTAGGTCTAGTACGTTCTGAACCAAGTAAAAACCTTTTTCATCAAACTTAGCTAAACTTTGGCGAATTGCCATACACAAGCCAAAATCGAGGATACTCATCCCAGAGTTGTTAACGAATTCTACAGCGCGATCGTCGTTAGGATTGCTGTAAATCCATTCGCCAAAAATAAACACATCTGGTTTGTGATTGTACATCTCACCATTAAACTCTTGCCAAAACCAAATTGGCATATGCTTAACAGTGTCTACTCGCAACGCATCCACACCCCGATCTAACCACTGTTTGATTGCAGACTTAATATAGTTGCGGTACTGAATATTGTTTTCGTTAAAAGTGGCTAGTCCTGATAATTCACAATTTTGGACTTGCCAATCGTCTTCCCAATTGGTAACTTCACCGTAATGGTGATACCAATGGTCTTTGTCATCATTAAAATCGGCAATTTTTACTCCATCATCATATAATTCGCCCTTACTACCACCAGTGTCTGGGCTACTATGATTACAAACAATATCTAACACTAGCTTCATCTTGCGTTTATGCAATTCTGCAATCAAGCGATCGAAAACAGTGTTTTTCTGATCTTGAGTTTTGTTGAGAGAAGGATCATCATCAACAGCAATGTAGCGGGGATTTATGCGTTTAAAATCTTTTGTCCAATAGCCATGAATAGCAGCACTTTCAATAAATAATTCTTCCACTTGTTCAAATAAGGGAGTTAACCAAATCGCAGTGACTCCTAAATTCTTGAGATAATCAAGTTTGTCAATCACTCCTTGCAAATCTCCACCCCAGTACTTACCCCATTCTTCACGATTGGGATCATAAAGTTCAGCATTTATCCCTTGACTATTGTCAGGATCACCATCATAAAAGCGGTCAACGACAATAAAGTAAAGTGTTTCTTGGCGAAATTCTATATCTCTGGTGTAGAGAAATTCTAAATCAATTTCTGTATCTGATGGTGGGGTTTGGACAATTGCTTCGACTTCTGCTGTTGGGTTCTCGACTTTGTATTGAGCATCTGAAGTTTGAGAAGGAAGATTTGCTACCATAGTAAGTTGATAAATTAATTAAACTGATAATTAGATTGTCAAGAAACGCGGATTGTGAGAAATTGATTATTTGATTGCACGCTTCTTTCCATCGCAAGTATCTATTTATTTATTCAAAAAATACATCTATCCCTAGTTAGGCTTTTTTAGGACTTGAGATAGATTTACGAACCAAGCTTGATTGTATATATTAACTAGTTATTAACTACTATTTAATTTCTGCATGTTTATCTAAATTAAGTGTTAGTTTATTTCGTCTAATGCTGAGACTAAAATTTGAATTTTCATGCTACCAGAGGATTTTTTTTTGTTCAGCAGATAGATATAATCCAATACGGTTCAGTTAAGGCTAAAAACTAAAACTAGCGTAGGTTGGGTTGAGGAACGTAGACGCGCCCTGCGCGGCTTCTCGCAGAGTAACCCAACATTATCAAGGCTTTGTTGGGTTTCACTTGCACTCAACCCAACCTACATTTCTTCTTAACTGAACCGTATTGAGATATAATCAAAACTCTCAAATAGATCAATAGAAAGAATAAAATATTCACATTTAGTGACATAGAAATATTAAAATATTAAAATATTCAGAGGGTAACAATTTGCTACTACAAAGTCCAATTATTGCATTCACAATCCTGCTATTAGTCATCTTTACCGTACCACCTATTTTTGAAAAGTTACGGCTACCCGGATTAGTAGGTTTGTTAATAGCAGGTGTCTTACTTGGTGAGAACGGACTCAAGTTACTAAACTCAGAATCTGAAACAATCAAGTTGCTATCGGAAATTGGTAAAGTTTACTTAATGTTCGTAGCAGGTTTAGAGATTGATCTTGAGCAGTTTCGCAAAACTAGAAATCGATCAATTGGATTTGGAACTTTAACGTTCTTAGTACCCTTAATTGCTGGAATTGTTGTTGGTAAATTATTTAATTTTAGTTGGAATACTTCTGTTTTAATAGGTTCTTTACTTGCTTCTCATACTTTGTTGGCATATCCAATTGTCAGCCGCTTGGGCGTGGTGACAAATGAAGCTGTGACAGTGACAATTGGCGCCACAATTTTTACTGATACTGGTGCTTTGTTAGTGCTAGCGATTTGTGTTGGCATTCATGGTGGAGAATTTACAGCCCTGAGTTTAATTACCCTTTTAGGGGGATTAGCTATTTACTCTGCTGTTGTTTTATTTGGTTTTGACTGGGCAGGAAAAGAATTTTTTAGACGTTCTGGTGATGAACAAGGTAATCAATTTTTATTTATCTTATTGGCATTATTTATCGCATCTGTTGGAGCGCAGGTAATTGGCGTTGAAAAAATTGTTGGTGCATTTTTAGCAGGTTTGGCTGTCAATGATGTTTTAGGACGTAGCCCAGTTAAAGAAAAAGTTGAGTTTGTGGGCAGTGTTTTGTTTATCCCTTGTTTTTTTGTAGACATGGGATTATTAATTGATATTCCTGCCTTTATCAAAACCCTAAGTTCAGTTTGGTTAGCTGCGGCAATTGTGGTGGCGTTAATTGGTAGTAAATTCACAGCTGCATTTCTAGCCAAATTATTGTATCGCTATAACACACCAGAAATGCTAACGATGTGGTCATTGTCACTACCACAAGTAGCAGCTACACTAGCAGCGGCTTTAGTTGCCTATGAAACAGTTAATCCTGCGGGTGAACGGTTAATAAATGAGGGTGTATTAAATAGCATAATTGTCTTAATGTTGGTGACTGCGATACTTGGCCCAGTAATTACAGCACGATTTGCAACTAGACTAACAGTTTCCCAAACTGACTGGGCAAAAGATAAACTATCTACGTGGTGGCAAGCAGATAGTTGTGATGTGGATCTGGATGAACAAACGCAATATCCATTCACTGTTGTTGTTCCTCTATATAATCCCCAAACTCAGCGCTATTTGATCGAAATGGCTGCACTATTAGCGCGTCACGAATCAGGGAAGATTATTCCACTAGCCATAGCCAAAGCTCATGTGCAAATGGATGATCCGTGCTTAACAACCGCACTTGATCAAAGTCAGCAACGTTTGAAGGGTGTTTTAGAAATTAGTCAAGAATTTGGCGTAGAAGTCTCACCAGCAGTCCGGATTGATGACGATGTTGCTTTGGGAATTTGTCGTACTAGTCGCGAACAAAACGCCAGTTTAGTTGTCATGGGTTGGTCGCGTAACACAGGCATTCGCGCCCGCTTATTTGGTAATGTGATCGATAGCGTGTTTTGGTCTTCTCACTGTCCGGTAGCTGTGACAAGATTGTTAAGTAGTCCGACTACTATCCAGCGCATTCTTGTACCAGTGGGAGATTTAACACGTCAAACTATAGGCGCTGTCAGGTTTGCCCAAATTTTAGCAGATGCGAATCACGCAGAAGTAGTACTCTTACATGTGGGCGATCGCAGAACACCAGAAATTCAGATTGACAAGTTTAAGTCCCAACTGTCTGTTATAGCTTCTGAAAGTAAATTACAAGTAAATACCGACATCCAAACAATAACTGGTGATGATGTGGCTAGAGTAATTATTCGTGAAGCCAAAACATTTGATTTAGTAGTTTTGCGATCGACTCGTTATCGTACCGCTGGTGGATTAGCCGTCAGCGAAGTGACAAGCCAGGTAATTAAAGAGTTGACTTGCTCAATTGTATTGCTGGGAGAGCCTCATTCTTGATTAGTTCAGTGGTTAGGCAAAATTAAAGTTATGGGTGGAGGTGACTCCAGCTATTGCTTCGGATCTAAATCAATGTTTGGATAGTTAAAGATGGGTGGTTAGTTTAACTCACCGCCACCGTAAAACACACGAGATTATTTTGCCCTAGTTGCAATGAATCACCGTTAATTAGGCGATACGGGACACCAGGATTCAAAATATTACCATTTAAATAAATACCATTGGTACTCATATCCACAATCATATAAGCATTTTGCGACCAATCCCAGTGAATTCGCCCATGATGACGAGAAATTATGCCATCATTGGGAATACCTGTGAGGTCAATTTCTGGTGGAACTGGTATACTCTGACTGCGACGACCAATATAACCGCCTTCCCCTGGTAAATGAAATTCTCGCCCGGAACTGTGAATCAGTTTTAGGAGTGGTATTTTGGGAGATGGAGGTGATACCGGAACTGGTGGTGCTGGCTGGGGGTAAGGATTTCGAGGCTGATATTGAGTTGAATCAACAGCAGGTCGATTCGTTGGTAGTTCTATGGGTTTTGGGTGAGGTTGAGGAGTCGGTGGCACTGGAGTGGGTTGAGATGGTGTATTGGGAACTACATTTCCCAAGGTCGTGCCACACATAGGACAGATGTTTGCATTACTAGGAAGAGTGCGATTAAAATATTCACAATTAGGATTAGGACACCGATTTACAGGCATTGGAATTTAGATATTTATCTGGCATTGATTGTAATGGCACAAGTCCTACCTTATACAGTAGACACTGTCCTTCACGGGTAGTTAAAATCTCAGCAAATTTAGAACCCGCAGGTGGAAGAGTGTTGTCTTTAGGGTACACGACAAACATCGGGTAGCCCAAGGGGTAGTTACCTGTTTTAAAATTGTCAACTTCCAGGTAGTTTTCTTTGTCGCACAAATTTACTAAAGGGTTGATAGGTTGGCGACTCTGTCGTCTATACAAAGCCTGAGAGGGAGGTTTTTGATCATCAACTACAGCTAAGGGATAACCAGAACACTGATTCCAAGTTTTACTGAGAATACCAAAACTGATTATACCAGTGCGACCTTCGTCAAATTCTTTGAGAATTAACTGCTGGGTTTTTTCTGTAGCCATGGTCGTCACGTTGGCTGTAAATAAAGCTATGTCGCCAGGATCATCTTTGAGTACTAATTTTTGAAATTGCTGTACTGCTTCAATTTCTTTTGGCACATAGGGTTTAATGGGAAGATTGGGACCTCCCAGTTGCTGCCAATTTGTTAGCTTCCCTGTATAAATTTGATGCAGTTGCTCAAGGGTAATTTGCCCTTTTAATGCCTTTGGTAGATTGGAATCCTTTTTACTGAAAGCAACAAACACTAGTAAACCATCATAAGCCACCTGTTTTTTTTCCATTTCATCAGTAATACCACTGAGTACACTAGTAATTGCAAAGTTTTTTGTATTTGTTTGCACCGCTTCTATGGGTTTACTGACTGTTGTGAAATCGATTGAGGAAACTGGTACGTAGTCAAAGGTTGCTTCTATATCTGGTCTTGGTTTGGTTAATAATTCTTCCAGGGTGCGATCGCTCTGTGGTCTTAAACTTAAAATTAAACTCCAAGTACCATCCCTTTCGCCAGTGTAAGTAAATTCTCCGGGAGGAATACCGTTGACATCGGTAAAACTGGGCAAAAGTTCATTCCAAGGTCTAAATTTTTCCTGCACATATTCTGAATTCCGCCAGAAAAAATACCAAATTCCTCCCCCAATTAACACTAAAGTCATCACTCCCAGAATGATCCACAACCTTTTTTGGTGCTTGGTTTGGGTTTCGGAAGCATCCAATGCTACTAAATTGTTGTCTTGCTGTGGTTTTGGTAATTTTAGCAACTCTTGACGAGCAGTTTCGGCATTCTCGAACGGTGTTCCTAAACCAATTAAGCGACGGATAAAAAGCTGGAGATGACTATCGGTTGCAAACCATGACTGCTGATCTCTGGGATTGAGTGGTTGACCTGTAGTGGGGTTGGTTTGCCTTCCGGCCCATAGATAAAAAGCTACTAATCCCAAGGATACCAGATCCTGGTTTGGTTCTGGTTTAGTTTTTTGGGCAAAAGCTGGTGGTACAAATAAGTTTTCCCACAAAAATAAATCACAAAGATATATATAAATATGCTGATGGTTTTTAATTTCAATCAACATACTATCTAAACTCAGATTGCCGTGGGCTAAACCTTGCTGTATTTGGTTAGCAGGTAGACGCAGCTTTTGAGTGTGGAGAAATACTAAGGTTTGTAAGGCTTGATTAAGTACCTCACGCACCTCAGAGGAAAACATTGCCCTATTTTCTCGCAAATATTGACCTAAAGTTTGATATGTTTCGGTATTTTGAATGATTAAATAACAGCGTTCCCCTGTTTCGTCAGCAATAGCTTCCCACGAGTTAACTAAACGAAAGTTTTGAATTCTACCATCTGCTAAACTTACCCCTGCTACCCTTTTAAAAGTCTCTTTGGTTTGCAGGGTTTCCTGTGGATTAAAACACCGACTGGGGAGCAGATATTCCTTAATTACCACTGATTGACCATCTTGGAGTTGTTTTCCGGAGTATAAACGACCCATACCCCGCACCCCTAAAAAACCTGTTACCTGATAATTACCCCGATTACCTTTAATTTCTGATGGTAGGGGTAATGTTGCTGGGAAGCCACATTCTAAGCAAAATTTCGCCCCTTTTACTTGCTGTGCTGTCTCCCAAGGGCGATCGCAATTTAAGGGTGCATTGCGTGAACAGGGATATTCTCGATATAAATGTTCCGGTGATGGCATATTAAAGTTTTTTTATATCACATTTTTGGCTTTTTATAATATTTATGATCATATTTAAGTTGCCACCAATCCTAATTTTAAAGCAGCTACAATTGCTTGGCTACGACTAGCAACCTTCAATTTATCAAAAATACTTGTGAGATGTGCTTTCACTGTAGCGACAGAAATATATAAATGCTTGGCGATTTCTTCATTAGAAGCACCCTGGGTTAACCAGTAGAGGACTTCTTTTTCTCTGTCCGTTATATGTAGCTGATGACAAGTTTTTAATGATGAATCAAAATCAGCTTGAAAACGTCGAAAAAATCTACTAGCAACTTCTGTAGGTACGTAAATTTCCGAGTTAATTACAGTATTGATAGCTTCACTTAACTGAGTAGCTAAACGACTCTTAAACACATAACCTGATGCACCTGATTGCATGGCTCGAAAAATCCAGTCATCTTCTTGATGACCTGATAATACTAACACTTTGCCAGCATAAGACATTTCTTTAAGATGTTGTAAAGCTGTAATTCCATCACTATGATCTAATTCTAAATCTAGCAAAATTAAATCTGGATGTTCCTGAAATGCTAGTTTTAAAGTCTGGTCTACATTAGCTGCTTCACCAACAATGTCTACAAGGAAGGAGCCATTAATATTATAAAAATTCAGGAGAGTACGTAATCCTTGGCGAAAACGTTCTTCATCATCCACTATTAACACTAAAAGTTTTTTCATACTAAGCACATCTCCCTACACCTTAATTTTTCGAGGTATGATTAAAGAAAATTGCGCCCCTCCAGTCCCTAAATTTTGCGCCCAAAGGCTACCTTGATGGTCAAGAATTATTTTCTTAGCAACAGTCAAACCAAGTCCTGTACCACCTTGACGTCGAGAATAAAATGGAGTAAAAATCTTTTGTAAATCTTCTTCTGATAATCCTGGCCCTTCGTCAGCTATTTTAATTAAAACCTCTCCTTGAAAAGTCTGCCAATTACAGGTAATACTTCCTGATATTGGACTAAAGTAAACTGCATTACTCAATAAATTATCAAAAACTTGCTTGATTTGTAGACTATCTAGCATGAGGATAGTCGATGTATCAGAAAGGTTAATTTTCAGCTTTTTTTGATTAATTAAAGGTTGTAACCCTTTAATACTTTCATCTACTATTTGTCTTAAGTCTTGGGGCATTAATCTTAAAGTATTACCCTGACTACAATCAATCATTTCACTAAGATTAATATCTAATTTTTGAATACTATCTCGAATTATTTCTGCTTGTTCTTGCCAAGGATTATCTTTTAATCCAAAATATAAGTTTTGTGCATAAAGAGAAATAAGGGAAAAAGAATTACGTAATTGATGACTTGCTCGTTGTAAGATTTGTTCTAGCAGTTTGACTTCTGCTTTTTGCAATTCGCACTCTATATGTACTTCTATATATTTACTTAACATTCTTGCTGCATTTTTCAGGTATTTTTGCAATTCTTCGGATAAAGGCTCAGTAGATAATACCTGAATATATTCTGGTTTTTTATTTCTATAACTGAAAGGACAAATATATGCAAAAAAATGCGGATTATCAAAATTTATTTCGGCAATATTAAAAGTAACAGGATAATCAATTAGCCATTTTTCTGAACGTAAATAATTTAAACTTTGCTGAATTAAATTTCTCTGTAAATTTGCATATTTAATTACTTCTTGATATTCTTTTTTGCAGGAATTATAAAATACTATTCTGGTAAAAAGTAAAGAGTCTCGACTAGTTATCTGTTCTGATTGTAATTCACAAAAACTTTTGATATCTAAGTTTTCTAAATTATTGATTAAGTTATTTTTATTAGTTGCATTATATGTAACCATTACTTTATTCTCTTTATTAAAAAACTAACAAAAAATATAAAAATATTGCCAATATTCAGATATTATTATCTGCATTGATGTTAGTTAAAGCTAGAATATTTTTTTATTCAATACTTATTCTGTCAAAATAATTAATTAAACCCAATTTAATAAACATCTTACTCTGAAGTTTTCAAATTTTATGAATCCATATCTAGAACGTTTAATAAGTTTAAGTTTTTTAATTATTTCAACAGCATCACTTGCATATTATTTTCAGAATGTAATGGCAATAGGCATGAAAAATTAGTGCAGGAGATCCCTGGTTTATAGAAGTTTTTTATGAAAATTTACTTTGTGTATTTGTATTATAAATAGTAGGAACAAATATATTTATTACGATTTTTGTCTTACTCGATTTTTATCTGATGAATACAGAAATAAATTTAATATAAATTCACAATAAAATTCTGCACTATAAATATTCGACAAAAGTCTAATTAACTTTTCCTAGCACATACAGATACCCTAGAAGCATCTAAACTAGCTACCGTCTGAGTGATGCTGATCTTCGTTCTTCAAACCTTAGCAGAAATTCTGGCAGGGGGGACTTCCTTGACTAGTACAGAGCAAGTTGACTTTAGTCATCCAGGAAATATCAGAGAGGAGGGTAGAGGAGCAATACTCAATTTATATGTGTATGACATTCGTGAGAGTAAGCAGTTACAGCACTCTGGTAGACAAGTAGAACGCAGACCGACACAAAGGGGTTTACAACCTGTGACGGTTAACTGGTCTCCGAGTTGGTTTGATGTCTCTCTGCTATTAACAGCTTGGGATAGAACAACTCTAGGTGAACATCTCTTACTCACAGAAGCCTTAACTGTACTTCTGAGACATCGTTCTTTGCGAGAGGAATTTTTGGTTCAGGAATTGCGGGATTATGGCAATTTGTCCATGACAGTTTCTTTAGAACCCCCTATTGAAGTTGGCTCATTATGGAGCGCTCTTAGTCTACCCTTGCGTCCAGCTTTGTATTTGACAGTACCAGTTCCCTTCGAGACAAGACCGGATTCCGTACCTTTGGTTTGGGAACGAATTATCAGTATGCAAAATCAATGGCAAGGTAATGGAGATAGTACTGTTGTTACCAAGCGGGTAGCGATCGCAGGTATTGTCAAAAATTCAGTAACAAATTTACCCATTGCAGCTACGGAAATTACTGTTATTGGGACTGAAAAATCAGCCCTGAGTAACCAAGAAGGACTATTCTTTTTTGAAGACCTGCATTTAGGTAACTATATTTTGAGACTAAATTGTCCTGACTATTTACCCCAAAATGTCAACGTATTGGTGGATAGTCCAAATTACACCTTTAAAGAAATCTTACTGACTCCTGCATAAACCACTTTTACGAACTTGGAGATATTTTCATGGCTAGACTTGATTACTTTGCACCTGGTGTATATGTCGAAGAAATTGACCGGGGTAGCCGACCAATTGAGGGTGTTAGTACAGCCATTGCTGGATTTGTAGGTTTTACAGAAGATGTGCGCGGTGGGGCTGAATTATTTAAGCCCATGCTGATCACCAATTGGACGCAATATCTCAACTATTTTAGTCGTCCTAACTCTGATGGTTTCACCGATTTTAATGCCTATTTACCCTTTGCAGTCTACGGTTATTTTATGAATGGTGGGGGTCGCTGCTGGGTGACAAGTATCGGTACTCAATTACCAGGTACACCGAAACCCCGGACTCCAGAACCAGCTTCCCTACAAATTGCTGGTCGTGGTAATCGTCCATCGCTGAATTTTACTCTCCGTCCCGAACAAGTAGCAGGGGGAGCCATTAATATCTTAATTACTGATAGCGCCCCTCGTCCTCTACCTGAAGGTGTGGAAGGAGAATCACCACCTAATACAGGGGAATACTTTACAGTCCAAATTCGTCGCGGAGAGGAAGTTCTGGAACAGTATGAAAACTTGACCATGAACCGGGAGGTTGCACCCCAGGTCGCAACTTATGCACTGGAAGCATTGAGAAATTCCATGTATGTCACTGTGGAAGATATTTCTCGCAGTGGACAGCCTTTAGCTCGTCGTCCAGGAAACGGTCAGTACGAAATTTCACCGCCCATAGTAGCTTCTTCACCCGATAGATTTGCGACAGAAGTGGAGGGCGTCAGAGATGATCGTACAGGGGTAAGGGGGATTTTTGAAATTGACGAAATCACCATGCTGGCTTGTCCTGACTTAATGCGGGCTTATCAAGCACAGGTAATGAACCTCGATCAAGTTCATGGCATCATGGAACTGATGATTAGTATGTGCGAGGGTTCAACTAGTGGCGATATTCCCAATCCACCCAACCGCATGGTAGTCATTGATCCACCCCCTGAGTACGTTAAACCCCAAGAAGTGGTGGATTGGCTGCATAGATTCAACCGTCGGTCTATGTTTGCTGCTCTTTATTACCCCTGGATTAAAGTACCTAACCCCCGCAATGGTGGTAGACCAATTCTTGTACCTCCTTGCGGTCACATCATGGGTGTATGGGGACGCACAGATGAAACTAGAGGTGTTTATAAAGCACCAGCCAACGAAGTACCGAGGGGGGTTATCGGTTTGGGTTATGATACCAATTTCCGCGAACAAGAACTATTAAACCCTTTAGGTATCAACTGCATTCGTAACTTCCCCAATCGTGGTATTCGGATCTGGGGTGCAAGAACTCTGGTAGAACCGGATAAAACCGAGTGGCGTTATATCAGTGTCCGCAGATTAATTAGTTACATTGAAAAATCGATTGAACTAGGTACTCAATGGGCAGTGTTTGAACCCAATGATGAAGACTTGTGGGCGCGGGTGAGACGGACTGTTAGTAACTTCCTAGAACGCATTTGGCGCGAAGGTGCTTTATTTGGGTCATCACCAGAACAGGCTTTTTATGTCAAATGCGATGAAGAATTGAACCCACCAGAAACCAGAATTTTAGGTCGTTTATACATTGAAGTCGGTGTTTGTCCCGTCAGACCTGCGGAGTTTGTAATTTTCCGCATTAGCCAGTGGAATGGTATTGAAGAAAGCGAGTAGTAGCGTGACTCGCCAATCTCAGCAATCAACTCACAAGGAGAAATCTAAAATATGGCAGGCGAATATTTAACCGCGTGTAAATTTTATTTTGAGGCAGACGGCATTACTGATAAATTCATCAAAGAAATTAGTGGCTTGGGTGTAGAAAATACTCCAGCGCAGGAAATTCATGGCTCCTCTAGGGCAGGTCGGATCATGCGTCAAGCCACACCGACAGTAGTCAAATTTACTAATATCACTGTCAAGGTAATTGCAACGGATGATGTAGACCTTTATAACTGGTATCAGAAGTGTAATGAAGATATGGGAGATCCACGTCAGTGGGCGCAGAATCGGAAAACAGCTTCTGTAGTAGCTTATGACCAGCAGGGTTCAGAGAAAGCTCGGTGGAACATCGTCAATTGTTATCCTTGCAAGTACACAGGGCCCACCTTAACCGCTTCTGGGGGTGATATGGCGAACGAAACTATTGAATTAGTGCATGAAGGTATCAAACGTGTTAAGTAATTAGGATTAGTAGTCAACAACAGTGGCAAAATCTACAAACCTTCCGGAAATTCTCACAGCCTGTCGTTTTTACTTGGGATTGACCCTAGACAATTCTAAAGACATTGATTGTCACTTTTTAGAATGTCGGGGATTTCAACAAACTCAAGCTCCGATTGAAATCTGTGAAGTCACAAATAAAACAGGTAGTGGTGCAGCGCAACAGGTTGTGAGAACCAAAATTCCTAGTAATGTCAAATGCGGTAACATCACATTACGTAAGGGTATGAGCAGTTCTAAAGAACTTTGGGACTGGTTTGATTCGGTGCAAAATGGTAATTGGGGAAAACAACGCAGACTTGTTGCATTATCTATTTACAATCAAGCAAGCGAAGAAGTAGCCAGATTTGAATTAAAAAATGCTTGGCCCAGCAGTTATAAACTGACCGATGTGAATGCTCGTAGTACAGAAATCGAAATCGAGGAATTAGAGGTTGCTTTTGAGCAGTTTAAACGTGAGAAGTAATCAGGAGGAATATGTTTCCTACAGAATTTGAATTTACATTGCCAAAGGGCTATTTAGACCCTGACGGTAATCTTCATCGCAAGGGTGTAATGCGTCTATCGACAGCGATAGATGAGATTGCACCTCTACGTGATCCACGAGTAAAATCTAATGCAGCCTACGCCACAATTATTATTTTGTCGCGGGTAATTACTCGCTTGGGGGCTTTAACAGAAATTTCCCCGATGATAGTAGAAAACTTTTTTACTCAAGATTTAAACTATTTGCAGGATTTTTATCGTCAAATTAATTGTTTGGAGGGAGAAACTTCATTACCAAAAGAAACAATTAATTCATCTGCGGAGACGCAAAATTTCGCGTCTCTACATTCATAATTGAAAACAGTTTTATTTAATTATGCGCCGTAAAGATCATCTTTGTACTGAATTTAGCTTTACTTTACCTAAAGGTTTAGTTGACGCTCAAAACCGCGTACATCGTCATGGGGTGATGCGTTT
The DNA here is from genome assembly GCF_041928655.1 of Pelatocladus sp. BLCC-F211. NCBI lineage: Bacteria > Bacillati > Cyanobacteriota > Cyanophyceae > Nostocales > Hapalosiphonaceae > Pelatocladus > Pelatocladus sp. BLCC-F211. Next base: position 79,341 of record NZ_JBHFLM010000078.1, read on the forward strand.
AGCTACAGCCAAAGACGAAATTCTAGTGCAACAAGAACGTAAATTTCAAGAAAATCCTGCTTATGGAGTTTTGATGATGCTTTCGCGGGTAATTATTCGTCTAGGTAGCTTAAATTATGTTAGCCCCGATTTACTCGAAGGTTTAGTCATCCTTGATATATCTTATCTCCGGGAATTTTACAATCGGATTAACCAACAAGGAGATGCACATATATTAACTCAGTGTCCCCATTGTAATGCTCAGTTTGCAGTACAACTAGAACTTGCGGGGGAGTTATAAGCTACCCCTCAGATAAGTTGTATGAGGAGGTAGCTTTTATTGCTTATCATTTTCATTGGTCACAAGAGGAAATATTGAATTTAGAACATACTACACGGCAACGCTGGGTAGAAGAGATTAATAAAATTAACCAAAAATTATTATGAAAATCAAAGTTTGTAATTCAGAAACATTAGCTGAATTAAAAGAATTTGACCTGATATCAGCCATGAAAATAACAGGTGAATGCATAATAGGTCGTTCGGCAGAATCTGGTTTAGTGTTAGATAGTCTTGATGTAAGTCGGCATCATGGTAAGTTATTTACTAAGGATGGAAATTATTATTTCTGTGACCTTGGTAGTAGAAATGGTTCGATGGTTAACGATGAATTGGTAGAAAAAAATCAAGAGTATCTGTTAAATAGTGGTGATAGTATCCGCATTGGGGATTTTCTTCTGAAGATAGAACAGGAAGAAGAATTACCAGAAACAGTGTTTAAGGTTATAGATCCCTGGCTGTTAAAAACTAAGCCAATAGATGTTAAAGAGATTCTCAAAGCCGAAGAAATGGTTCCACCAAGTGCAGCTATCAGTGAAGTTGTGGAGGGAATTATTCCCAAGTCGGGGGAAATGATTTTACCTCCTGAAGTTGTCAGTGAAGTTGTAGAAGAAGAAGAAGAAGAAATTCCCACACCAGAGGAAATTGTTCAATCTCCTGAAGCAATTACTGAGGATGTTAGCACAATCAAAACTCCTGAATTACTAACACAAAAACACATAGTACTTATTGCTCACGATACTAAAACATCAGAACTAGTTGAATTTGTTTCCCAGCATCAAGATTTGTTTTCTCAGTGCCGCACTATTTCATGGTCATCTATTAGTGAGAGAATACATCAACAGACTGGTATTACTATTAGTCAAGAAATTCCCTCAGAAATTTCTGGAGGATATCAAACAATAGCTTCATTAGTTAATTCAGGAGATATCTTAGCAGTTATTTTCTTGAGAGATTTTCTGCAACCCCACTCAGGACAAGCAAATGAAGAAGCTCTGTTAAGATTATGCAACATTAATCAAGTTCTACTTGCAACTAATATGGCAACAGCAGCAGCGATCGCAAATTACATTTTCTATTCTCCCAAATAAAAACTTAGAGTAAAATATATTAATAATAGAGAATAGAGAATCACATGGTTTGATTTTAGAATCTGAACTTAGTTTTAGCAACGGAAAAATTTCGAGCGATCGCCAGCAACTAAAAACCTTGATCATTAACTTCAGGAGTAGATTCTACTGTCGGCTCTACTTGAATTGAAAATACTTTGCTCTCCTTTTGACCATGCTTATCAGTTGCTGTTAGTGTAATTTGAGGTGGCAATACTTGAGTGACTTGAATTTGCTTACTACCTTCTGGAGGTACTGTGCCATAAGGAGTAAGTTCAACCTGAATATCTTCTTCCCCCTCTACCTTCCAACTAACAGTTAAATTTTCTCCTACTTGCAGAACTCTTGATGGTTCTTCAGTCCCAGTCCCATTGAGTGTAAAATAGACAATTTTTAGTGGCTTTGGTAATACTTTAATATTAATTGGAGATGAGCTAGAACTAGGTTGTTGTTTAGATTTAGATACAGTGATTAATTGAAGATTATAATTGCCTGCTGGCAGAATATCTATGGAGAAATTATTACAGGTTAATTGTTGCTTTTCTTGTGGACAAATACCAGTTTGATTAATTTCTTCATAGGTAATAATTTTCTCCTTAGAAATTGTCCCATTGTCTGCCTTGGCAATAATTCTTATTGCTGCTAGTTTTTCTAGATATTTAATTGTCCAATTCAAAAGTATAGTTTCATTGTTCTCATAAGTAGGTTGATTTGATTGAAAACTGATGATCTCTGGTTCCGGTTTAGCAACTATCTCTACTTCTGTTGTTTGAGAAGTAACTGCATTTTTACGGCGAGAAAAAGCTTTCAATTCAAAGGTATACTTACCTGGTTCTTTAGCCTCAGTTTTATAATTCGTACAAATTAGAACTTGCCTTTCTTTTTTACAAGGAGTGTCTCCACTGGTATTTTCCTTTCTTAATTCTTCGAGGGATAACTCTCTTGGGGGGGTGGGTACTGATCCTTTTGTTGTTAATACTAGTTTTTGCAATTGCTCAAAATTATTGATTCTCCAATTCAAAAGTACGCGATCGCCTTCATTGATTCTCGGTTCCCTTGAGCCAAAATCTTCCAATTTCAATGGTTCAGGGTTGAAAATTTTCCAAACAATTAACCCTATTCCGGTCATTATGCCTAAAATTACTAGTATTAAAAGTAAAAATTGCCACCAAGGTCTGGCTTTCCAAATTAAAGTTCCTTGCGGTAATTTTTCCGGTAGGGGTAATTCTTGTTGGTCTTGAATTTCAAGTTGAAAGTTGATCACAAGTCCAGCACCAAATAATGGTCGTCGCCACCAAGAGTTAGGGGTAACTGCCAAATTGACTACAGTGCTTTTGCTTGGTAGTAATCTTACCTGATTTGGGATGAATTCGTAGGTACACAATTCCTCTTCTTCCTGAGTTTTGGCACTGAGAGCAAGTTGGCGTAAAGTATTACCTGGATTAGCAAGCTTGATTGTATATTTGCCAGGGCTGTAGCTAATTTTTCCCAAGATGGTATTTAGTTCAATATCCAGATGATAAGCTGGCGGTATTTGGATATACACTAAATCCAGCAAGACTAAATCTGGAGAATTTTCTGAAAATAAACGGATAGTTGGAGAGTAAGTTCCCGCTAACGCATCTGCGGGGGGATGAAATTGTAGCCAAATTTGACGCTGTTCACTAGGGTTGAGTTCTAATGCTGTGGTTCCAGAGAATAAACCTACACCTTCCAATCCAGTTGTCGGGTAACGGATTGTAAACCATTCTGCTTCTAAATCCGGACAAGTTAAGCGGAAACGGTCTACCCGTCTGGAGCGATTGTCAACTGTCACCACTACTTGCAAAGTTTCACCAAGTTTATAAATTAGGGGATTGCTGGGATTGGTAGTTGGCTGGAGTGAAAATGTGGGGTCATGTTCTCGAATTACGGTCTGTTGTTTTAACAGCACCTTAATTTCGCCTGGGTATTGTATGGGTGTATCTTGGGGATAATGTTCGGGAGCATCTACAATCAGAGTGTAATCATAAGTACCCGGTAGTTTATCAACAGGGATTTGAAACTGAAAGCTCACCTCGGTACTTTGTTGGGAAGCAAGTGCTACACGTTCTCTTGGTGAAATATTGGAGCAAGTAAAATTTTGGAATGCTTCGTCAAAAAATAAATCAATAAGTGCGCTTTGATCCCCTTGATTCATAACCACTACATGGAGTTCCAGCATATCTCCCGGCATTCCATTTTGAATACCTGGTGGATTGATAATCACTTTCAGGGGGCTGGATTTGCTGTACATTCCATGTATACTCGCTTATCTGAGACGGTGTCGGTGTAGTTTGACCTGAAAATCCTCACCACCGCTGACAATCATAATGCTTTGATTACCTGTCTTCAGGTCAATGGTGTTAATTTTCTTGGGGCTTTTGTAAATTTGTTTACCTGTCGCTGCTTTGGTTTTGTCGAGTTTATATTCTGGTGTTAAAATCCACACCAGCACTTTACCATCATCTCCAGCACTGGCTAGCAAAGAACCATCTTCACTAAAAGCAATACTACGCACAGATCCCTGACTAGCAAGCCAGCGATCGCGCACTCCTTGCTGATCACAATTTAACTCTCTTGGCTGTTCCTGTACAGTCGTTTCTGTCACCAGTTGACATTGATTTAAATCCCAAATGGTAATATATCCATCAGAATCAGCGGTGGCTAATATTTCTGGAGAATTGGTTGCAAAGGCTAATCCCCAAAGATAATCCTCCTGTCCAGAACTGAGTTTTTTGTCTAAGTTTGCTAATTTTTGGACTGCTAAAGATTGAGGTTGATTCCAATCCCACAAGATAAAACGCTTATAATTTCCAGCGATCGCTAATTTTGTTTGATTTGAGTTGATAGCTAAAGCCCGGACTTGAAAATTGAGTTGCAGCTGCTGTTTCAGGTCAAGAATTTGCTGTGGCTCTCCTTGAAAATCACTATTGGGTGGTTGTCGCATCCACACCCTGACTTTACCACTACCATGACCGCTAAATAGGTAAAGTGAGTTTTTCGTAAATGCGAGGTCAAATACCCGATCAGCAGTTACATCTTGACTATCTCTGAGTTTAAGTATATTTTCGGCTGTCCTCACATTCCATAACTCAATTACACCATTTTCTAGCCCCGCAGCAATGCGATCGCTATATTCAGGCATAAATTCTAAAACACTCACAGCTTGATTGGGAATGCCTAACAAACCTTGGGGCTTTTGTGTGTTACCGCAGGCGATCGCATCACCAGAAAACTTACCATAAGGTTCTAAGGTATTTCCTCGCACATGCCAACGCCTAATTGTACAATCATCGGCACCACTGACAACGGTATCTGCATCACCACTAAAACGCACCGAATTAACCAAAGCAGTGTGGCTGATAGATGCTGGTTGTCTGAGTAACCATGCCAATAACGCTGCCAGCAGTGCCAAAATAGCTACCTGTAACCACAGTGGTAATACAGGCAAAACCTGCACTTCCAGTGACTGCGTTGCTGGGTCTGTGCTACCCAAACGTTGGTCAAAGAGAACTGCTTTAGCTTCCACGTATAAATTTTTACCAATTCCGATCCAAGGACGTTGGGTTTTCACCTCTAGCAGGACTTTGCTTGTCTCTCCTAAACCGAGGTTGGCATCTTCAGGAAACAGCCGAAAACTACATTTGTGATTATCTTTACCCCCAACCTCTACGTTAACTTGTTGGTAAAGATTACTATCATTTTTAAAGAATAATTCAAAGCAAGCTACCTGGGATTTCCAGTTGGGCAACCATCCTCTTTTCGCAGGTATTTTTTGCAGTTTTGGTTTAGCGGTAAACTCTACAAAGCCCACAGGTAAAACTTCTAAACTCCCTTCAGCCTTAGCTGGGGGAACATTCTGACTGATAACTTCTACATTAAAGGGATAATTTTGACTGAGTGCTTGCATCACAGAAGGGGGTTGGCATTGGAAGGTGATTTCTGTGCTACCCCCAGGATCTAAAAATAATCTGCGTTCCCCACTGTCTTTTAGCCAATATGGATCTATACCTGTAACACGCAGCACTATTTCCACCAATTGTTGACCTAAATTCCGTACCCTTACTGGTATATCTACGGTATTGCGGGGATAAACTTGAAACTGTCTTATTGGTAACTCCACACTGACAACGGATGGTCTGCGGTCTGCCTCAATGCGAAGACGCACTAAAAGTCTGCGTTCCTGTCCCAACTGCGGCGAAAAAATTCTCACCGTCAAGTTTACAGTCCCCACAAATCCCGGTAAAGGCGTATTTAAAATAATCACTTGGAATTTAGTCGTACTGCCGTGGGGTTGAGCCGCTGCAACTTCCGGTGACAATCTATACCAGCGATATCCTGAACTGCGATTTTCTCCTGGTGCGGTTACTTCTAGTTGAAAATTGGCAAATTGGTCGCTGTCATTGCTGACAGTCACCTCAAAAGAAGCTGGAGAACCACCTGGTTGAAAGGTGAGTTTTTGAGTTGAAACGCTGGCATTGATTGCAGTATTTTCCATTATTAGTTTTGATCAGCTTTGGTCAGGCGACTGGAATTATAATTTTGCGATCGGGTGATCCAAGTTTTTCTGCAATTTTTGATTTGATGATGATGATTATTCAGCTAATTGCCGATACTTAGAAATAGGGATTGCCCAACTTAAAGACTCCATCTTTTCAAACTCTTCTATAGAAGGCTTTGTACCATCAACAAATGTAAATGCATCTATGCCTTGGATTGGGTACTTTAATCGACCGTTGATCCCGACAACTTCACCCTTCTCATTGAACACCGGACCACCGCTCATTCCTAGTTCGATTTCATTGGTATAGCCTAAACTATAACCTTCTAGCAAAGAGCGCTGCAAAATCCTAGCTATTTTTCCTGTGGTAAACCGAAAAGCTTTCCTACCCCAATTCCGGGTATCTTCCATATTATCTTTATTAATCAAACGATAATTGGGAAATCCAGTAGCATAGACTTTATGACCAACAGATAAAGTATTGGAATTCCCCAGTTTGGCTTTTGGATAAGGGATTTTGCTCGCAAATTCCACTAAAGCTAAATCAATTCCCTGGAAATTAGGCTCAGATTTTAAACGTGCAGGATGAATCTGACCATCAACAGTCAGAACTTTATAGCTATTGCCTTTACTTTTAACCACTACATGACGATTAGTTAAAACTGTATAATTTTGACCACGACGATCAATTACCACCCCAGAACCAGAACCAGGTTCCGTTAAAATCCTGACTGTAACTTCCTGGGCAATGTATTCTAATGTGGAATTCTTCTCTTCTGGTACTACACCTGAAGTGACATTAGGGTTAGGGATTGACTGGTTTATTGGCATTGAGAACTGTGCTGGCATCAATTTCAGTATCAATCCCCCTCCCGCCACAGCTACTATTGCTGAAATTACTAGCAATAACAGTTTTTGTTTATACAACATTTAGTTATCGAAAATAGAATCTTCAACCGCCATGTATATTTCAAATGCTGTTATCTTCCTCAACAGGTGAATTTATGGACTGAGATGGCCCAGATGGAGTCACAGGAGTCGTAGAAGGTTGAATTTTATTACCTGGCTGATTCAGCATTTGCTCTGCTGCTAATCCCAAATTTACTATTGTTCGCCCTTCTACCGAGCGTGATAGAGGTTCACCCGTACCTTTGACACTGAAACTCATCAATTGTTGTAAAATTTCGGCTTCTCGACCTCGTTCTGATGGCTTCAATGTCAGTAACAAATTCTGATCATTACACTCTCCCTGTACGTGGGTAATATAACAAATTACCGGCTGGGAATTAACAGTTCCATGAGTCAGTCGTAATGTCCGTAATCTACCACCTTGTGATGATACAGCCTTGGTTAACTTGCCACTGACAACGCTACAACGTTTTTGAGGCGGCCAGTCTTTAATAGAGGTGTCTTTCCAAGTAATCATCGGTGAAGTAGTCCGATTACCTCTGCGGGCAACCGTAGCATAGTAGTTACCTTGGCGAATGCAATCAAAGGTTGTAATATCTTTTTGGGGCGCTGAATAACTTGGAGTTAATCCTAAGACACTGCTGAATATAAAACCACTACCAACAGTCAGAGCAAGCCAGAATAATTTAGTGGTTGATTTAAATTTGTTCATAAACTCCTTACTCCTCAATTAAGTTTTTGGCAACGCCCAGTAAATAAACTGTCGCGTCTTGACTTTTCCAAACCATTCTCGATATATCAAGGATTACGGTCTCCAAAAAGTGCAACTTGTAGACGCGACAGCTTCTATAAGATGCAAATTTAAGTTTTATGCATTCCTTCTCAGGTTTTGTAAAAAAACCAAAACATTCCGGATATAAATTTACGGGAGTTGAGATTCTGACTTCTAGCTTTTACTTTTACCTTTGAAAGTGTCATCTAATAGGAAATTACCTTGCCACTAACTATGACAATTGCTTGATGAGAAACTGCCACAAGCAGTTTTATTCAGGAGAATTGCTACTGTCTCCTTTACTTTGATTTTACCTGATAAGTATTGGAAAATCATCGGGGTTGACTTTTGACAATCATCACAATTACTCTCACCAGTAATTATTAATTTATGCAAACAATTTAATATTAATAGTATCCATAAGATGATAATTTTTTTAAATGCAATCTGTTCTGCAAGCAATAAGTTCAAAGTTTTTAATTTTTCTATCAGACTGTAAAATAATATTAATTTTGCACACAATTTTTGCCAACATCAATGTGTTTATTGGTGCTGTTTGAACTTAATTATGCTTGCTAATTGATATCTAGGTGCATAGTTAATTTTAAATAGGATTTTAATTATGAATAAACCAATAGCACCCAGGCAGAATCAAGATTATATTTTGCGGTCTGTTCCAAGGTCTAGAAAGAATCCGCAACCTTCCCAGATTCTGGTGAAAAATATTCTTTTGTGGCTATGTGTACTGCCTTTAATTAGCTTACTAGGAATAAAAACAGTACAAGCACAATCGATTGTGCCTGCGGGTGATGGGACGAATACCGTAGTTACACCTGATGGCGATCGCATAGATATTACTGGTGGACAACTGTCAGGAGATAGAGCCAATCTCTTTCACAGCTTTCAGAAATTTGGTTTAAATGCGGATCAGATTGCTAATTTTTTATCCAATCCTAGTATTCAGAATATACTTGGTCGGGTTGTTGGTGGCGACCCCTCGGTTATTAATGGCTTACTCAGGGTGAGCGGCGGTAATTCCAACCTATTCTTGATGAACCCCGCAGGCATTGTTTTTGGTTCTAGCGCTAGGTTAGATGTACCTGGTTCTTTTACAGCTACTACTGGTAACGGTATTGGTTTTGGTTCAAATTGGTTCAATGCTTCTGGTGCTAATAATTTTCAAAATTTAGTTGGGAATCCCGATGCTTTTAGCTTCTCAATGGCTGAACCAGGGGCAATTTTGAATTTTGGTGACTTGGCTGTAGGACAGGGACAAAATTTAACTTTACTAGGGGGTACAGTTGTTAATACTGGAACGGTTTCAGCACCAGAAGGACAAATAACCATCGCTGCTGTACCTGGGGAAAACTTGGTGCGGTTGAGTCAAGAAGGTAGTCCTTTAAGTTTAGAAATTCAGCCACCCTCATCAAGTGATAATCAAGCCCAACCTTGGAGTTTGCCCATATTATCTTTACCCCAATTGTTAACAGCAGGGGGTGGTGGTAATGCTAATAAACTCACAGTTAACTCTGATGGGACAGTGCAACTATCAGGTTCGGGTATCTCTGTGCAGAATGGGGATGTAGTAACGGGAAATGTGACTGCGAAAACTGCAATCTTGACAGCAAAGCGGAATTTGACATCGGTAGAAAGTCAACTCAACACCACTGGGGACTTGAATCTGCTAGCAGAAGATACGGTAAGGATACGGGATAGTGTGACTAATCCCTTTGTGGCTCAAGCTGGGGGTAACTTATACATCCAAGGAAATCAAAACATTGACATTTTGACATTAAATCACCCTGGCTCACTATTCAAGAGTAGTGGGAATCTGAGCTTAGTGAGCGATGGTATTATTTCTGGGGATGCTCACTTTACTAGCGGTGGCAATTTCTCGATTCTCAATTTGGCAGGAAAACCAGGTCAATTTGTGAGTCTTTACGATCCAATTATTATATCTAGTGGTGATGTTACTTTTGGTGATTACACGGGTGCAGCGCTGAAAGTAGAGGCGGTGGGGAATATTAATGGTGGTAACATTACAATCAACTCGCCAGAAAGTCCAGGTATAATCTCTAGTTCCGATCCAGACTTTAGCACTTTGACAACCAGTTCTGCTCTGATTTTACGGGCTGGTTTATCCTCCGTGGGTTCTCCCACAACTTCTTCTGGCTTCACTCTTTCCTCAACACCATCACCAGAGGGAAGTATTACAGTCGGCAATATTGATACATATAATTCTGGTGGTGGCGGTCCTGTAATTCTGGACGCTAGAGGTAATATTACTACAGGCTTTATCTTCGCTGGTTTCAATGACGGTACTACAAATGGTGATGTCAATATAATTTCCCGTCAAGGTTCTATCAATATCCAGGGAACTACAAGCGGTGGCTATAGTATCCTTGCAGATTCCATAAACATCAATACTCCTGGTACTCTGGATATAGTTGGTGACTTAACTACACGTAACGACAGGACAACGTCCGCAGGTAACATTACTATTGGGAATCAGTTAGTTCCAACTTCTATCACTGTTGGTCACATTAGTACTAGAAATTTGGGCGGTGGGAATGGTGGTAAGATTGACATCCGCACCAGTGGCTCATTTAATGCAAAGCGTGCTTTTTCGAGAAATAGTGGCAACCCTGTTGATCCCGTTAATTCGGATGATGTAGTCAGCATAGCTAGTGAAGCGAATGCTAATGGTGGAGAAATTAGTATTATTGCCAATGGTGGCATTAATACTGTAGCCGGAATTGCTAGTAATAGTATTTCTTCTGGTAATGGGGGTAAAATCACTCTGACTAGCAACAATGGTGGGATAAATGTTGGTGGCCCTCTAAATTCTTCTGCTAGTAGTGGTAATGGTGAAGCGATCGCTCTCAATGCTAACGGTAACATTACTACAGGTGCAATTAATTCTTCTGCATTTGGTGAATCTGGTGGCAAAGTCACCTTAGAAGCTACAAATGGTAATATCAATACAGGAAAAATTGATACCCATACTTCTGGAAGTGTAGTGGTCGGTTCCGAAGCTCAAGGTGGTGAAGTATTCTTGAGTGCTGGAGGTAGCATCATAACTGACGCTATTGATACCTTCTATCGAGGATCTAACAGAAATAGAGCCAAAGGAGGCGCAGTCACTTTAAACGTTGGTAATAACATCACAACTGGTGCAATTAATTCTTCTGCTTTTAGTGGTGAGTCCATAACCTCTACTGAAGCTGGTGGAGTTACCTTAGCATCTGGAAGGGATGTTAATTTTATCAGCATTAACACCGAAGCTTTCAGTTCCGGTGGAGAATACAGAGGTGGGGATGTGAAGATTACTGCAAATGGAGTTGTTAAAGGAACAGGAATCATTAGTGATTCTGCCATACCTCCTGTCTTTGGGCCTCCCCCTGCCAATACAACCATCTTAACTAGAGGAGGTATTTCATCAGGTTTAATCTCTATTCAACACAATGGCGGACTAGACAATGTTCCATTCACCGTGGGTGATGCCAGCGTCAACGGCACAGCAGGAGCAATTAATGCAGGTGATACCTCAATAATCTTACCCACAACGCCATTTCCCGTCCTGCCAAATGGCGGTACAGTGAATCCCCTACCAAGGATTTCAATCACTTCAATCAATAGCCCACCGACTCTGACAGCAAACACCAAATTGCCTGATACGAAACTGGCTCAACCACCGCAGCCCATTAAGTTTACTTATGCAGATTTAAAGCTAATTGTCAATGATGCTGACGGTGATCATATTTCTGTGCGTGTAGATCGTATTCTCGCTGGAAAACTCACAAGAAATGGTATTGAAGTCACACCAGGAACAATTTTGTCATCTAGTGACCAGTTGGAGTATACACCCCCAGCTAAAACCATTGGTAATATCAAAGCTTTTGTGATCAGTGCCAGTGATAATGTTTCCTCTTCCGGGCAAGAAATTACAATTAATGTTGAGGCAGCAATAGCACAAAAAGAGTCTAATGACCTACAAAAACCTAGTGAACCGATATTAAGACCTTCTTTACCAAATGGCAATGTCTTGTCTCGTATAACAATTGATCCCGCAGCGGCTGCAATTGATGACACATTTACAGGTCAGTATGAATCATATCTGAGCGTGGATAAACGCAGTCGTGTAACTCTAGATCAAGCACGCAGTATCTTACTGCCGATAGAGAAAGCAACTGGGACGAAACCTGCAATTATTTATGTCACTTTTCTTCCCTTAACCAATCAACTGGATGTAGTATTGGTGACTAGCAAAGGCGATCCGATTCGCAAACTAGTATCCACAGCCAAGCGAGATGAGGTTTTGAAGGTTGCTCAAAATTTCCAAGAAGCTGTGAGTGATCCCCTGAACGAAGATTACTTGGAACCTGCTCAACAGCTATATAAATGGATGGTAAAACCCCTGGAAGCAGATTTACAGGCTCAAGGCATTAATAACTTGCTATTCATTACTGATGAAGGATTACGCTCCATACCATTAGCAGCCCTCCACGATGGTAAAAACTATTTGGTAGAAAAGTATAGTATTGGCTTTACACCCAGCCTCAGCCTGACTGATACTCGCTATGCAGATATCAAAAACTTCCAAGCAATAGCTATGGGAGCATCGAAGTTTCAAGAGTTAAAGCCTTTACCTGCTGTTCCTGAAGAGTTGTCTTTGGTGGCACAAAATTGGCGTGGAAAGTCTTTCCTCAACCAAACGTTCACTTTGAACAATCTCAAATCTATAAATCAAAATCAGCGGTTTGGTATCATTCACTTAGCAACTCATGGAGAGTTCAACAAGGGAGAGGCTAACAACTCCTTCATCCAACTGTGGAATCAAAAGCTTCGTCTACCAGAACTACGCCAATTACAATTGTATGAAATCCCTAATAAACGTCCTCCTGTAGAATTGTTAGTACTTAGTGCTTGTGAAACAGCCTTGGGGAATAAAGACGCCGAGTTAGGTTTCGGAGGACTAGCAGTTCAAACTGGAGCCAAAACTGTGCTAGCAAGTTTGTGGAAAGTTAGCGATGCAGGTACTTTAGGATTAATGACAGAGTTTTATTACCACCTGAAAACAGCTCCTATTAGATCCGAAGCATTACGACAAGCGCAAGTTGCTATGCTCAAAGGAGAAACCCGCATCGAAAATGGGCAACTATTGACTAGGGAAAAAGTAGTTACGATACCACCTGAATCGCCAGATTCAAAATTAAAACAAGCCCTTACTCATCCCTATTATTGGGCAGCGTTTACCATGATTGGTAATCCTTGGTGAATTTAGTTTTACCAAATTTTGGCTGTGCGATCGCTTGCGGGTTGGTTTGAAGCAATAAATGATCCAAACCCAGACAATTATCATCCGGGTGACAGTGACCTCGAAGACAAGTTCGACCTTTGGCTAATTTAGATTCTCAGACAATGGCTTTAGCCTTAAAGTGAGGAGGATATTAGTCATGAATACAGAACTTAGAAAAACTTTTCTCGCACCCATCGGTGATGTAGGTGATACCGCAGGATATGCCGGTATTACAGCTACATCACAAGGTAACAAAGCCGCAACAGTAGCAGGTAAGTATCTCAACAATTCCTTATTATTGACCAACCTTACCGAGCGTGTGTATCAACTTTTGCAGGAAGACCTGCGTTTACAACGGGAGAGGGTAAATAACTACAGTCACCCAAGGTGGTTGTGATGGCTAACAACGAATCCCATGAATTAAATTTTGTTACCACCAATCGTTTTTATGTCGAAATCAAAGGGGAAATTGCTGCATCTTTCACTGAATGTACGGGATTGAGCGTGCAAATTAAAAAAAATATCCTCTATGAAGGTGGTGTTAATGACCAGCAACGTATTTATTTAGGTCAAACAGAATTTGCAGATGTCACTCTTAAACGTGGTATTACTGACCATCCAGGTTTTTGGATCTGGATGAATGAAGTCTTTGATGAAAAAAAAGCAGTATCCAGAAGAAACGTTAACATTTTAATTTTCAATCAAGCTGGTAAAACCATGATGAGTTGGACTCTAATTGGTGCTATTCCCATTGCTTGGAAAACACCAGGATTGCAAGCTGATGGTAATGCAGTTGCTATTGAAGAATTAACCCTAGCCTATGAAGGATTAAAAATAGGAAAACAAGAAGGAGGAGGAAACACTACCAACAGAATTCCGAAGACGGGTTTCTTCGAGTCTAACTAATAAAATATTGATCTAATTATGAGACTTTTTCAACCTCTATTGGGAATAAAATCACCTTTATTAGGGGCAGTTGATTCTCTAATTATGCCCTCCAGACTCTTTTTAGGTAGAGAGTCTAAATTTCCATCTTGGAAAATTAGTTTGATTAAACCTTTCGCATTACAATCTCCATTAATTCAAACATCTAAATTTTTGTCTGCTCGCAAACAGCAATCTGAAATTGCTTGGGATAACTGGAATCCTGTGGATTGGGATGCACAATCCTCAGCAATTGAGGTTGATAATTTTGATGTAATTGCTCAAAATCAAAGTGAATATAATAATGTAGATATTGAAAGTCTAGATATTTTTACCAAAATCAGAGCAACAGAACCAGAAAATAAAACTAAGATTAATGATGCTTTGATAGATAGAGAAAATATTTCCAAAATACCAATATCTAAAAAAACAGATAAATCAAAATCCAAGCTAAAATCTAATTCTCAATCAAAAAATAAAAAATCCAAAGCTGCAAGCAAGATCAAGAAATCGAAAAAAATATTACCGGAAATCACCACTCAGATTCATCCAAATGAAAGCGGATTGGTAGTAGCAGAGAAAATATTACCTACTGTACCTCAATTTACTGAAAATCTCACTTTCACAGAAGAAATTACTCCTACACAAACAGAGATTAACTTAGACAGCACCACAATTGACTCTGTAGAAAATAAAAATATTCAAAAATTACCCACTTCTCCCAGTTTTGAAGAACAACCTACATTGTTCAGAAAGATAAAAACAGATGAACAGTCATTTTCTATCCTACAAACCCCATCTTCCCTGAATTCTGATAACTTGCAGATAAATAGCTTAAACAAAGAAAAACATTCGCAAAGCGACTCATTAGAAGCATCGCCAGAGAAAGAAATCAAAAAATTTACGGAAGAATTAAATCAACAGCAACCTAAAACAACCGATATTTCTATTAATTCTACTAACTTTACTCCACCACCAGAGGATATTGATTTATCTTTATTATTTTCCATCATAAATAATCAAGATCATTCATCCTCGATACCCACGTCACATACAGTGGATAAAGAAGGGGATGAAATTACAGATTCTCAAGTAGAATTTATACCGAAGTTTCCAAAAGATAATAGACTAAGAGGGGATGCGATCGCCACTCACTCTAGAGAAAACCAGCTTTCCCAATCACCCAGCTTTAGAGACACACCTACTTTATTCCGCGAGGTCGAAAACAAAGGAGAATTGGAAGTTACCGATTTATCTTCTCCTGTAACCAACAGCACTATATCCCCAACCCCAGAAACATCTTCAGAATCTACTACACCTATTACTCCTACTTTGTCTCCCCAGTTAACGCAGGGGGAAGGGAATGAAATTACAGATTCTCAAGCAAAATTTATACCAAAACTTTTAAAGGATAATAGACTAAGAGGGGATGCGATCGCCACTCACTCTAGAGAAAATCAGCCTTCCCAATCACCCAATTTTGCAGACACACCTACTTTATTCCGTGAGGTTGTAGGGGAAAGTGAAAATCTTACCCAAAACTTAATTTCTTCCCAAAGTGAAATCAATTCAGACAGCATAACCAATGAAACTGGGGAGACTCATTTGAATCAAGAAGCATCCCCATCACCTCTAATCTCAGATTCAGCAGAAATTACACCGATTTCCCATATATTTACCTCAGATAATGAGGTCAAAACACCTAATATATTTAGTAATGTTGTTAGTGAGGAAAAACAATTAACACCAACATTTCTATCTGAAGATGCAACATTTGAGATCCCCCCATCCCCCCTTAATAAAGAACGGGGATCATCAAGTGTAACTTCATTGAACAACGGTATAATATCTGAGTTTACCTTAGCTGAAACTCATACGGAAGCTTTTACAGAAATTCAAAGTCAAGATATTGCAAACAGTTCAAATAAACAAGAACAGTTTTTACTATTTGCAATTGATGAGCAAACTGATATTGAAATTTTGCCCACAATTAAGGGTTATGCAACTGGTGGACAGGTAAAAAACTCTCAGCATGTAGATCATCAGCAAATCCCGTCATCTGATACTGTACCAGCAATGCTTACTCCTGGAGAGTTTGTCATCAATGTGAGGGACACACAGGAAAATCTCGATTTACTAGAACACATCAATAGTGGTGGTGAACCAGAAGAATTTATCTATCCTGATTCACAATTAATTCAACTCCCGGAAAAAAGACAGCAAGAATCTATCGAATCAATTGCGACGAAAGTCGAATCTTTACCAGACATTTCAGTTCAACAAAAAAGTTCTGATTCACTTATTTCTCCTTCCTGGGGACAAAAAATCGACAAGCATCAAATTTCAGTTTTGAATACTTCACCACTAAATTCTTTTGAAAATCACAGAAGTGAGGGGAGTGAAGTCATAACTAATTACTCTTCACCTCCTCTGATTTTCCGCTCCACAAAACCCCCCATTTATACACCCTCTCAAAGAGTAACTCACACACCTTATCAATGGAACAGTATTGAAGATTTACTAAATGGAGGTAGTGATGAATTGAATATATTTAACTTTGAACATATAGAATTTCACAGACCCGATTTAGATAATGATAATATTTCTAAATCATCATCCTCAATACCAAATATTTTGCCAAAACATTTACCTCGATTACAAAGTTTTGATAATGGAGGAAAAGTTACTCATTCTGAACTAGCTACAGAAGCAGAACCAATTACTGAAATTATAGAAAAACCTTCATTTGAACAAGAAGAAGATGATGATTCCGCAGAATTAGAAACATTGGCTCGTGAAATTTATAACCGACTACGACAACGTTTAGAAATTGAAAGAGAACGTCAAGGTATCTATTATGGTCGTTTACCTTGGTAATTTTCAGTAACTATTTTATGAAAAAAATATGACAACTCCAACAATTATCACCCCCCAAAAGAAAACACCACAACTGGTTAAAGCCAAACTCATAGCTTATAACAGTGAAGCAGACAACATTGAATTAATGTTTAACCCTACAGAAATTAGTTTCTCTCGAACTGTTAAATGGGAAAGCAAGCAAGGTAATAGAGGTACTACTTTATTACCCAAAATAAATTTTTCTGGTGTGGAACCTTACAAATTTACGCTGAAACAATTGTTATTTGATACTTATGAAACCAAAGAATCTGTAATGAAGTATATAAACATTATCAAACAAGGTGTAACCACTATCGAGAGAGAACATGATAAGCGTCCACCCGTTTATATATTTACATGGGGTGAAAAAGAAAAATATTTTCACTGTGTTATGAACAGTTTAACTTACACACTAACGATGTTTCTGACTGATGGTACACCTGTAAGAGCAATGGTAGAGATTTCTTTGCAAGAGGTTGATGAAAAAAACCTTCCTAAAGGTAAAGAACCTGCTCCTAAAGGTAAAAATCGCCTTAAAGATAGCAGAATTCCCTCACCAGAATGAATTTAAATAAAATCAAATAAATTTATGATCAGTAATTCGGTGAGAATCAACCAAACTATCTTAAATAACGTCAGAAGTTCGTAGTAAGGACTTTAGTCCTTTCTTGAGGACTAAAGTCCTTACTACAAACATTTGATTATTTCCGCTATCTTACTTATTTAGAATAAAGAAATTACTTTTTATGCCTAAACAAAATCTTTATTTATGCCAGCCAAAACTACAGTTTGATAACGGACAAGGCTGGAAAGATGCTCCTATTGAATTAATCAAGGATTTGTTACAAGTCACTGTGGAAGAAAGTCTACATTTACCAGCAATATTTACACTTGTTGTACACAATAGCTATATTCCTGCCACTAAAGAGCGTGATGAACATAAGCCTTGGCGTCATCAAAAGTATTTTCAAATTGGTGGAAAAATTAAATTGGGTTTTATTTCTAGTACTACCCAAGACGAACATTTTAAAAAAGAATTCGATGAGTCTCTAATTGAAGGTGAAATTACAGCCATTGAAGTTAATTTCAACGAAAAGTCTGAGGCTCCTATTGTAGTTCGTGGTTATGATATTTCCCATCGTCTTCATAGAGGTCGTTACAATCGTTCATTTTTAAATGAAACGGATAGCGATATTGTCAAAAAAATTGCTCAAGAAGTTGGAATTAAGGCGAATAAAAATGTAGAGAAAAGTGGCGAACCTCATGAATATGTATTTCAAGAAAACCAAACTAATATGGAGTTTTTGCGAGAACGAGCAGCGCGCATAGGATTTGAATTATTTATTCAGGGTCAAGAATTATATTTTCGGAAACCACAAAGTCAAAATTCTTTAAAGTTAAAATGGTTAGTTGATATCAGTAGTTTTAGTACCCGGATCACAAGTGCTGAACAGGTAAGTGCAGTCGAAGTACGTAGTTGGGATTATACTCAAAAAAGGTTAATTTCCTCTACAGCCCGCTCAGAAAATTTAGTAACTGAAACGGGTAACGAACCAGGGAGTAGCACTAGCACTGAATTTGATCTCAAGAGAAAACCACCCAAAATGACGGTTGTGGATCAACCCGTATTTACAGCCAAACAAGCCGAAAAAATGGCTCAGGCTTTGTGTGATGAGTTGGGAGGAGAGTTTATTTATGCAGACGCAAAAGCTGAAGGAAACCCGAAAATTCGACCAGGAAGGGTAGTTGAACTCAAGGGAATGGGCGATCGCTTTAGTGGTAAGTACTATATTACAGAAACACGCCACTTTTATAACCAGCGAATTTATACCACAGAATTCAGTGTGCGGGGGTTGCGTGGAGGTAACTTATTCACCACCCTATCTCCTCCTGTCAAGCTACAACCAGGACAAACTTTCTTGGTAGGAATTGTCACTGATAACAAAGACCCCAAAGGATGGGGCAGAGTCAAGGTAAAATTTCCTACACTGACCGAAGAACACGCCAGTCATTGGGCAAGGGTTGTGGCTTTAGGAGCAGCAAATATGCGAGGATTTGACTGTTTACCGGAAGTAGAAGATGAGGTATTAGTAGGGTTTGAACATGGAGATATCCACCGTCCTTATGTAATTGGTGGGGTCTGGAATGGCAAAGATGCACCCCCAGAAAAGGTAGATGATACCATCCAAGGTGGTAAAGTACGATTGCGTACCTTTAAGACTCGTACCGGACATACCTTGCAGTTTGTGGAAGAAGATAAAGGTGGTAGTAAAACTGGTGTACGTCTAGAAACCACAGGTGGACATAAAATTTACTTAAATGACAGCGATGCTTGCATTGAAATTGAAACCAAAGGTGGTCATAAAATTAAGATGGACGACAGAGGAAAGTCAATATCTGTAAATTCCACAGGTAATTTATCATTAAAAGCACAAGGAAATATTGAGATTAAAGCCAACGGTACAATTACCGTTAACGGCGCAATGATTTTCCTGAATTAAGGAGTGTTTTATGCCTGGTAGACCTGCTGCACGTGTAGGAGATATGACAGCTCATGGTAGCCCCTTATCAGTGGGACCCGGTAGCTCTAATGTTATGATCGGAAAAAAACCAGCATGGCGGGGTATTTCAGCAGCGCAAGCTGCAAAATTAGCTGAAACCTTCGCAAAAGGAGTCAAAAATATCACCAAAGCCCAAGAAGAAGCAACTGCGGTGGCTGGTACGCCTGCGGCGGCGGCGGCGGCGGCAAAAGTTGTCGATACAATCAAAGATGCAGCTGCGGATATGGCTAGCCTCATAAATAGTTTTACTGCTGATATCCATACTTGTCCTGTAGTGAAAGTTGCAGTTCCAGATGGTGCAGGTGTGGTGATTGATGGTAGTCAGACCGTTTTGATTAATGGTCTGCCAGCTTGTAGGATGGGAGACACTATTCAAGAAACCACGAGTGTCAACAAGATTGCTGCGGGTGAGTTTACAGTTGTGATTGGTGGATAACTGGTTAAAACTCGACTTTTAGCCAATATACTTATAGCGATAGTCCCGATATCTTGGATGTGTGTACTGATTGCGAGGACTGTTTCAATGCCAGAGGGAGTTGATAGTCAGCAACGGGACTACTTAGGGAAGGGTTGGGCTTTTCCCATTGGTTCGAGTTTGCAAGGGGGAATACAACTCAGTTCCCAAACACAAAAAGTTAAAGAATCTATTTGGATTATCCTGCGTACCGGAATCGGAGAACGGGTATATCGACCGAATTTTGGATCGCGTCTTTCGGAACTGACCTTTGAACCCCTCAATAGCGAAACCCTCATCCAAATCCGTCTTTATGTTTTAGAGGCTTTGGAAGTTTGGGAACCACGCATTTCTAATATTGAAGTCCAAACCGACCCCGATCCGGTGCGGGGTAAGGTGGACATTATGATCAATTATCGTCTCAAAGACCGACCCGATATTCATAGTTTTGTTTATCCTTTTTACCTACTTTCAGCAGCGGAGTAACAGTGGAATTCGATTTTTTACCAAAATTGCCATCTTCCAACTTGGACGATCGCACCTTCGATGACTTGGTGGAAGAATGTATTCTGCGTATTCCCCGCTATTGTCAGGAGTGGACAGACCATAATCTCAGCGATCCGGGAATTACGCTGATCGAATTATTTGCTTGGTTGACTGACCAAATGTTACTCAGATTTAACCAAGTACCGCGTAAAAATTATGTGGCTTTTCTGGAATTATTAGGCATTCGTTTACAACCACCAGCACCAGCAACCACAGAATTAACTTTTTATTTAAGCACGAATTTACCAGAGGTTTATACTATCCCGACGGGAGTAGAAGTTGCTACTCTCAGGACAGAGAATACCGAAGCAATTACCTTTACTACCGATGCACCTATAGTTATAGGTAAGCCTTATTTACGGCACTTCTTAAATGCCCAAACCTTAGAAGATACTCCTCAGAGTTTACGAGAAAGAGTCACCCATTTATGGAATCGTCAATCTGATGGCTTCTGGGTAGGTAGTGAACAACCAATATTTGAAGAACAACCACAGCCGGGTAATTGTTTTTACTTGGTGCTTGACTCAGAAGATTCCCTAGATAGCAATGTGTTAGCGGTGACATTCCAAGGAGGAGCAGCGACCCCCACAGGTATCAACCCCAACCAACCCCCTCGACAGTGGCAAGCTTGGGATGGACAAAGCTGGAAACCAGTCTTGTTAAAGGAAGCAGATGATACAACCAGAGGTTTTAGTTTTTATGAAATCGCCCAACAAGGTCGCAATCCCGCCCAAGGCGCAGAGGTAATTCTACATTTACCAGAGGATTTTCCTGTAACTACTTTTACTACTTATCGTGGTAGATGGTTGCGCTGTGTATTTACCAACCCAGAAAGAAATCAATCAGGTTACAACCGACCACCGCGCATTACAGGTTTAGGGGTGCGGTCAATTGGTGGTACAGTCAGAGCCAGTCACAGCACCTTGATTCGGGATGAACGCTTGGGTATCAGTAATGGTAAACCCGGTCAAACCTTTCAATTGCAAACTGCCCCGATTCTAGAACGTCGCCAGGATGAGTATATTCTGGTCACTCCCCCGGTCGGATTACCGCAGAGATGGCAAGAGGTGAGAGACTTTGCTGATTCCACTGCCAATGACAGGCACTATACCATTGATTCCCTCACAGGGACAGTACAGTTTGGGCCTCTGATTCGTGAACCTAATCAACTCAAACGGCAAACAAACGTCCGTGCCAAAATCCAGCACCCTAGTTCCGAAGATACAGTAGTGCAAATTAGTGATATTGAGGGTAAAAACCTGGAATATCAATATGGAGCAGTTCCCCCCTCCGGCTCAGAAATTCGCATGGTGGCTTATCGTACAGGCGGGGGGAGACAGGGTAATGTGCAAAGAGGGGCATTGCAATTTTTGAAGGTAGCCGTTCCCTATGTCGCCAGTGTAATTAACCACAAAGTCGCCAGTAATGGTGCGGATGCCGAATCCTTAGAGCAAGCTGTTTTAAGAGTGCCACAAATTTTCCGGACGCGCGATCGCGCAGTCACCGCAGAAGATTTTGAAGTCCTAGCACAACAAGCTGGTGCAGGCGCAGTTGCCAGGGTCAGGTGTTTACCAGCCAGTTCTGCAACTCAAGCGGGTACAGTATCTTTACTAGTGGTTCCCCAAGCCAATACCGATGCCATTACCCAAGGTATAGGTATTACACCAGAGCAACTTGTCCTGAGTTCTGGACTCCGACAACAGATTCTACACTACTTAGATGAAAGACGGTTATTGGGAGTACAAGTCCAACTGCAAGAACCAGAATATGTAGGTGTTGCCGTACAGACAGAAATAGCTCTAGAACCAGCCTATGAAAATCCCCTGGCACAACAAGAAATTTTGAGTAATTTAAAAGTTACTCTGTATAAATATTTAAACCCCCTGACCGGAGGCTTAGACGGCAGAGGTTGGGACTTTGGCAGACCAGTTTATACCTCAGATATTGTGGCATTACTGCAACAAACTCCTGGAGTACGCTATCTGGGTGCGGTTTTGTTATTCCCCATTCGCAAACAAGGAGATAATTGGATACGTCAATCATCACCAGAACCGTTAATTGATCCGGGTATCCACGGTTTGGTGTGTTCTTGGGCTGATAATCGTCTGCGCTCCAGCCATGTCATTAATATCATCAATCGCTGAGGAATCATCCTATGGTTCAAAGTCGCTCCACCCCATCCGTAAGCGTTCAATTGACCCCGATGCGTATCCCGGAGGCTGTACCAAAGGCAGGATTAGCATTTGCGACTGGTGAAACCATAGATATCACCGCTTCCGACTTACTATTGCATCCCGGCGAACCTAGCGAGATGATGGTGCAAATCCAAAACTTAGAACCACACCCCTTGCAATTAAACTTGCAAATTGAAGGGGAATTTCCAACCGAATGGTGTCAGATTGGTGGTATGGAAGGGAACGAAATTGCTCCCGGAGAAAGCATGGATGCAGTGCTTTATTTTCATGTCCCCGCGACATTTTTTGAAGACCAGCAAGCTATTATTCCTGACTCCAAAGAGCGATTAAAACTCGATTTACGTTGTTTGATTTCCATACATATTAATATCGGCAGTGAAAGACAATATATTCAACAAGAGGAGTTTAGTTTATATATCCGTCCTTACAGTAACTACATGAATTTTTTGCCAGTTTTGTATCGGGAAGTAGACTTTATTGGTCGCTTAATGAAAATATTGGAACTGGCTTATCAACCAGTGATTGATAGTTTTAATGTCATGTGGGCAAACCTCGATCCTTTAACAGCACCACGGGCATTATTACCATTTTTAGCTCATTGGGTTGCTTGGCAAAGTGACACGATTTGGGATCTCAGACAACAACGGCGTTTAATTCGTCGGGCTGTAGAACTTTATCGTTGGCGCGGTACTCGTAAGGGTTTGCGTCTCTACTTACATTTATATACAGGTTTACCTTTAGATGAGCATTTAGCAAATGAAGCTGATAAACATATCAGTATTACAGAACCCTTTGGTCAACCTTTTGTCATTGGAGAAGCAGAATTGGGAACAGCAGTTTTAGGAGGGGGACAAGCTTTTCACTTTGTAGTGCGGTTACGTTCTCCAAATTCTCATAGCATTCATGAAAGATTAATTAGACGCATTATAGAACAAGAAAAACCCGCTTTTAGCACCTACGAATTATTTATAGAAAATTTGCAGGAATAATTATTATATATTAGGACTTACGCAAAATCATGAAAAAACGAACCACAAAGGACACAAAGGACACGTAGACACGCAGTGGCTTCCTGAAAGGTAGAAATAAGAGTTTGGGAGAGTTATTGCGTAAGTCCTATATATATCACTGGCAGAATATTTTGCTCCTAGTCAACGATTTATCGCTGATTGGAGTCACTAAAGTGCCTACTACAAACTTAAATTTTCATTATTAATCCAAAATCTAAAATCTAAAATCCAAAATTTTATGTCTCATCCCTTCCCACCACCACCGATTCAACCCTTTGAACGACTACAAGCATCAGACGGTTTATTAATTAATGCTGAACGCTGGCGTAGAGCGCATGAATATCATCGTCAGCGACAAAATGCTCACTATCAATGTATTAATCAACCAGGAATAGTCTGTGGTTTAGGTGTGAGAGTTATTGCTGCACCCCGACAGATAGAAGCGAAATATCGAGATGAACGTTGGGTACAAATTCAGCCCGGAATTGCCATTAATATAGCTGGTAATTTGATTATTGTCCCCCATCCGATTGACTTTCGGATTGCCACAGAAGTAACTGGGAATGAACCAGTGATGGTATATTTAATAGCTAGTTATGTAGATCCGGATGAACTGAGACACGGTTCCCAACGGGAAGTTGTGCAAGAAACTTTCCGCATTGATGAAAAAAGTACCACACCACCCAATTCTGATGTAGAAATTTGTCGAGTACTGCTGCAACCAGGACCAGTGAAAATTTCGCCAACAGCAGATGTTTTCTTCCCTGGTTATAACAATATTGATTTGCGTTATCGGCGTCAAGCACAAGCACGTCCCCAAGCAATTGTCCGCATGGCACAGGTAAATCATAACGATCCTGAGTGCGCCCGGAATTTTTTTCAAATTTCTTACTTATTACAAGCAGTAGAACCCCTGTACCCATATTTACGAGGTGCAGATGAATTGGGTCAAGTGACTTTTAATGATCATCAGATTCAGGAGTATGACCTACTGTATTTTACGGGTAAACAAGCCTTATCTCTCAATAGTCGTGAATTGGAATTACTGAAAAGTTACTTAAATCAAGGTGGTGTATTACTGGTAGATGCACAGCCAGATGCTAACGCTCTGATTGAAAGTACTCAAGCTTTAGCACAACAGTTAGAATCACCCTTGCGACCCTTAGAAGAGTGTAGACGAGACCATCCTTTACGTACACAACCTTTTTTATTTGCGGCTTTACCCATAATTCATCAACTGCCAATTCGACTGTTAACAGGGGGAGGAATTATTTTAGTAATTGGTGATTTAGCATCCGCTTGGGGACTCGACCAAGAATTGAGTTTACCGAGAATGATTATTCGCACTGCTCAGGAATTAGGAGTTAATATTTTAAACTTTGCTTGGAAACGGCGACAGTTGATTGGTTTGCAACAGGAAGATGTTTCCGGTCAGTGGTAAATTTGCATAAATTTTTTGAGTTTGCTTTTACTAATGTCACTAAAATTAATCGCTTGATTTGTAAAGCGCGATCGCTCAGACAGGTTGCTAAAAATTGGTATGAGGTGCGATCGCTTTATTTGTGGGGATTTCCAATGGCGATCGCTCCTTGCACAATGATGAACACAAGAAAACCCAGCAAGCGATGGCTAATTTAGTATATTATCTAACCCGTAATTCTGTAATTACGAATTAGTAATTATTCAGTCAGTAGACATCTCCAGAAATTAAATATGCGTTATCCAGAAACCTTGTAGAGACGTAGCAGTGCTACGTCTCTACATTCATTTTCACGCCTATGTCTAGTGGTAAAGTAGCGTAAATTTTTCACCTTGAGTCTCATCGTTATTAATAAAATAAAAGTAAGAATTCATACCCCAAAAACTAATTAACTGCTGTTGAATTTGGAGGCTGGCTATGCGGGAAAAATTGCACATTCACTCCAAAGCTCCCCAGAAAGATACTAACTTTAACTTAGTGCCAGATACTCTCCAGCGTCGTCCCTTTGTAGTGCAGACACAACCACAACAGTCTCCCCCAGCAACCAAGTCCCAGTTGTGGGAAAATTACCAGAGAGCAAAGCAGTTGGGGCATAAAGGGGAAAATATTCCCGTCCATAATCCGGATAAAATACCAGCCATTCAAGCTAAACTGACAATTAACCAACCAGGAGATGAGTACGAGCAGGAAGCCGATCAGGTAGCCGCAGCAGTAGTAAATCGCATTAATAGCCCTGGATTGGTAAATTTGAGTCAACCCCAGTCTGTGCAGCGTCAGGATGTAGCACCCGAGGAGAAGGAAAAAATTGGCACTGAAGCGGAAGCGGGGATGGAGTTGGAGGAAACACCGCAAGCAGAGTCAGAAAAGTTACAGCCTAAGTTAGAGACAGATAACATTTGGCGGAAAATGCTACCCACTGTTTCAGAGGAGAAAAAAGCCGAGTTGTGGGCAAATTACGAAAGGGCAAAGCGGTTTGGGCATAAAGGGGAAAATATTCCTGTCCGCAATCCAGAGAAAACACCACCAATTCAACCTAAACTGACAATTAACCAACCAGGGGATAAGTACAAGCAGGAAGCAAATAAGGTAGCTGCAACAGTAGTAAATCGCATTAATGCTCCGGATGTTGAGAAGCCACCTGAAGCTAAGTCTGTGCAACGTCAAGAGTTAGCAGAAGAGAAAACGGAAGAAACTAGCACTGAATCAGAAGCTACGACTGTTCCAGAAGAAGAGGAAGAAACATTACAGACAAAATCTTTAGAAGGTGGCATTCAACGTCAGGAAACCGGGGAAGAAGAGGAAAAATTAGCAGGGGAAGCCGAAGCTGGTGTTACTCAGGAGATACCGGAAGAAAAAGAAGAAGAACTCCAGACGAAGTTAGAAACTGGTGCAACTCAATTACAAATGCAGTCTGATGGTAAAATGACTGCTACGGCAGATTTAGAAAATTCCATCCAACAGGCGCGGGGTAGTGGACAGACAATTGCCGATGAGGTGCGCCAACCGATGGAAAAGGCATTTGGGAATAATTTTAGCGGTGTCAGGGTTCACACTGATGCAACATCGCATAAGTTGAATAAATCTATACAGGCTCGTGCTTTTACTACTGGGCAGGATATCTTTTTTAAGCGGGGGGAATATAATCCAGAGAGTCAACAAGGACAGGAGTTATTGGCGCATGAATTGACTCATGTAGTGCAGCAGAATGGTAATATTCAGCGTAAAAAATTACAGAGTGAAGACAAGAACAAGAAAACCCCTTATCAACGACCAAATCCTAAACGACTTAACTTTTGCTTCATAATGGGCAGTGGTGGTTATTCCCAGATGGGCAAATGGTTTGCCGACACATACTACAAAAGTACTCATAAAATTGTCCAAGCAAGTAGCTTGGGTAATATTTTGCAAGAAATAAATAGCCAAATGTTGTCGTCCAGTAAAAAAATTGGTCAGATAGTAATCGTTTCACATGCTAATGAAAAAGGGCAACTTTTTTTTCCCATAAATGACAACGATCCTAATACATGGATTACGCCAAATAAAATAGAAGCTGTACTTTCTAAAAACTGGCTAGAAAGCACCGATATATTGACACGTATGGCATCTACAAACGTTGCTCGATCATCGGACATACAAACACAAATTATTGTTAAAGGATGTAATCTTGGACAGAATCAAAAGGCTGTGGAGGCGCTTCGTCAACTTTTTGGAGGACAAGCCACTGTAACTGCACCTAAAACAAAAATCGAATTCACAAATTTGAGCTATGGCTCAAAAATTAAGGGTCGTAGGACAAAGAGTGAGGTTGTTAGTTGGATGATAAAGAATGGTTACTTGCCTCCAGAAGCAGAAAATTGGCCAGAAGAACAAAAAAACGATTTTGTCAACCAGCTATTTAAAAAAAATGCTGGAGGAACTGGGATTGCTGGCATACCTGCCGAGTTTCTTCTTGTCCAAAAGGGTAAGAAGAGGGAAAGAATTCCCCCGTCCGATCCACGCTACAAGAAAAATATTGCGATATCGCAGCCAGTACAACCCAAACTAAACATTAGTACTCCTAGGAATAAATACGAACGGGAAGCAGATACAGTAGCAGCACAAGTAGTAAAACGGATTAATATCTCATCAGTTTCCGGTAATCAAACGGTACAGGGGGATGCTCGAGAAGTCCGCATCCGGGGGGCTAGTCGTGTGTACGATATCCCACCGGGCACGTCGGGCTGTTACCTGCACCTTCTTCTCCTCATAGATGCAGGTCGGAACGTCAAACCCTTGACCACCCTTGGCGAGGTCGAGCGGTACCGCAATCTGAAAGAAATCGCAAGGGGTGCCACTGTCTCCGACCTTGTCGCATTGCTCAAGGAGAAGGGGATAGCCAAAAGGTCACGTTGGTTCCACTACCCGAAGGTTGGTCGCAGCTACACAATGTTGGAGAAGCTGAGTCTTCAGGGGAATCCCGAGGGCTTTGTGATGAGTCTGGTGAGGATTGGTCAACCGGCGTACTTCGCGGTGGACTTCCGCAACATCCACTCTGGATTCATACTGGTGACATCGGACAGTAAAATCCTGTGGCTAGACCAGATCTATAAGGGCGGAGAAGATGTCACCGGGTCACTCAATGAATTCCTGTCCCGACACCTGGACGAATACGTGGAGAGAACGCGAAAGAAGCACGCCTGGTATGGGGCTACCAAGATCACCGAACTGCGCTTTCATTAAGATACTACTAGAGCGAATTAGTTGAAAGCAGTAGTAAAGTAGCGTATATTTTTCAACTTGCATCTCATCGCCGTTATTAGAATAAAAGTAAGAATTAATACTAAAAAAATAATTGACTGCTGTTGAAACTGGAGGCTGGTTATGCGGGAAAGATTGCACATTCACTCCAAAGATGCCCAGAAAGAAACTACCTTAGTGCCAGATACTCTCCAACGTCGTGCTTTTGTGGTGCAGGCAAAACCAGAGCAGTCTTCAGCCCAGCCACAGTCAAAGGCAGAATTATGGGAAAATTACCAAAGAGCAAAGCGCTTTGGACATAAAGGGGAAAATATTCCCGTCCACGATCCCCAAAAAACACCAGCAATTCAAGCTAAACTGACAATTAACCAACCAGGGGATGAGTATGAGCAGGAAGCGGATCGGGTAGCCGCATCTGTAGTCAGTCGCATGAATGCCCCAGAGGTTGAGCAACGGGAACCCAAGTCCGTGCAGCGTCAGGAGTTACCAGAAGAGGAACCAGAACAAATTAACCCTGAATCAGAAACTGCTACTGTTCCGGAAGAAGAGGAAGAAAGATTACAGACAAAATCCTTAGAGGGTGCTATTCTTCAACGTCAGGAAATTGGGGAAGAAGAGGAAAAATTAGAGGCTGAACCCCAAGCTGGTACTACTGAGGAGATACCGGAAGAAGAACTCCAGACGAAGTTAGAAACTGGTGCAACTCAATTACAAATGCAGTCTGTAGTACAGCGCCAGTCTCATGATAAAATGACGGCGATCGCAGATTTGGAAACTTCCATTCAACAGGCACGTGGTGGGGGACAGACAATTGCTGATCAGGTGCGCCAACCGATGGAGCAGGCGTTTGGAACTGATTTTAGCGGTGTCAGGGTTCACACGGACGGCAACTCGGATAATTTGAATCAATCTATACAGGCTCGTGCTTTTACTACCGGGCAGGATATCTTTTTTAAGCAGGGGGAATATAATCCTGGGAGTCAGCAGGGACAGGAGTTATTAGCACATGAATTAACTCATGTAGTGCAGCAGAGTCATGGACTGAAACAAGTTCAACGGCAGCCAAATGTTAGCCAACCCCTAAAAACTCAGGACATTTTGACAGTTACAGATGCTCAAGCTTTGCTGCGTACCCCTCCACCAGATTTGCAGCCAACTCAAGAAATCATTCCCCTGGGTACTCAAGTAGAGGTACTACAGACAAAACAGCAAGGCAAAACTAAATATGTGATGGTACGGGAAGTTTTACCGGAGAAAGTCTCTACGACACCCAAAGTTTTTGGTTGGACAGCAAAATCTAATTTAGACAAGTTCGACTTGACCTATGCTACCACCTTTGGTGAACAAGAAAACCAGGGAAAAGAACTGACGACCAAAAAGAGTAAAAAGCCTGGATATGAGCAAGATACTCAAGCGAAAAAAAGCTTTGTGACAGTTGCAGAAGCCAAAGCACTAGACCAAAATTTTGGGGTGGTAAAAAAAGGAAGTATCAAGCTGAAACCTGATATCTGGGAAGCGGCAGGAACAGTAAATCAGCAGATCGAAGTTGTAATTTTGGGGACGCGAATTTCTATTACAGAAACCACAATCAAAGGCAAAACGAAAAAGAAAAAACAGGCTTATGCAAGAGTCATGGACTTTGATGGTAACGAGTTCTGGATTGCTCAACCAAATCTCAAAGTTCTTGGTTCCCGGATGATTGAACAACAACTGGTAGTAGGTAGCCGATTTGATAATCTGAAGAAAAATCCCGAAAAATATGCCAAGGTTTTGACAGCCTTAGAAACAGTGTATAGCGAGAAAGTCAAGGCATTACTTAGTAGCAAAGAGTTTACACCCAATCAACAGCAATTGATTCAAAAAGCACAAGAATTTTTACACAATCCCAATAAACCCTCCAAACCAGAATTGCTAGTTGACAAACGGGCAAGGGAAGATGGAGAAATGAAGCTAAATGAGGATTTGATTAGAAGACTGGATTTGTTCTATAAATTCCTGTATCACTCCCAATTAATTTCCGGAACTCCCACAGGTGGCTATGGTGCTAGATCCTCCAAGAAAGCACACCATAATGCCATGAGATGGACATTAGCTCCCAGAAGTGGCGCACTGGAATCTACCGACAACAAATTAAAATTTGCCCGTCAATTAGTAGAAATTAATGGCAGAGATGGTGATGGTAACGAGTGGGCAACTGCTGATCAAGTAAAAAGGCTAAAAACCACTCTGGAAAATGATAGTAGCAAGAATCAACAGCAGGAAATCAATGCTGTGATTGCCGAAATTCGCAATAGTAAACAACCATTAGCTACAGCCATTTGTGCGGAAGGATACGCAACCAGTGATCCCAGAAGAAGACCGAATATTAGACCAGGTGGTATCAGCAATCACTGTGGTGGAGAAGCATACGATGTCACCTTCCCCTTTGTCTTTAACTATTACGATCCAATTATTGATGCGATCGCGCTGTTGTTTGGATTGCATCGACCAGTCAAAGATTACAGCAAAAGCCCAGAATACTGGCATTATGAGCGTGTAGGCGTGCGTCTGGGAGACAGGGGTGATGCGGAAGAAAAAATTAAAGCACCAGGTAGTCAAAAAGAAGTCCCTGATTGATGTTTGAGTCTTTGGGGGGTGGAATGTGGGTGCGATCGCTTCGCCAGTTCCAGAAAAAACAGCAATTATTAACAGCCGCTCTCCAGGGAAATATCGCCTAAAGTCTCGACTAAAGTCTAATAAATCATAGTTAACGTTGATGCCAAAATAATGAATTGATTACCCTAGAATTGCGAGGCTGGTCATGGGTGATTTCCAGCATACTCACACTAAAAAAGGTCAGCATTCCAACAGTACATTTGAAGCGAGTTCTCTCCAGCCTCGTTCTTCTTTAGTGCAGACACAATCACAACAGTCTCCCCCAGCGCCACAGGCTGAATTATGGGAAGATTACCAGCAAGCAAAGCAGTTTGGGCATAAAGGGGAAAATATTCCTGTCCGTCCAGCAGCAGAGGGGAAGGAAATAATTGGTAGTGAATCAGAAGTTGCTGTTCAGCGTTACATTACATCTGATGGCACAGTAGACCAGAAACAACTGGAATTATGGGAAAATTACCAGAGAGCAAAGCAGTTTGGGCATAAAGGGAAAAATATTCCTGTCCGTCCACCAGAAGGAACCTCACCCCTACCAATTCAAGCCAAGCTGACTATTGGCCAGCCAGGAGATAAATATGAG
Source organism: Pelatocladus sp. BLCC-F211 (assembly GCF_041928655.1). Lineage (NCBI taxonomy): Bacteria > Bacillati > Cyanobacteriota > Cyanophyceae > Nostocales > Hapalosiphonaceae > Pelatocladus > Pelatocladus sp. BLCC-F211. The sequence continues at coordinate 110,807 of NZ_JBHFLM010000078.1, forward strand.
CAGGAAGCAGATCGAGTAGCTGCAACAGTCGTCAATCGGATTAATACCCCATCAAGTGGTAGTCAAAAGTCAAATGTCACCAGTCAAACTCAGTCTGTGCAGCGTCAAGATGTAGCGCCGGAAGAGAAGAAGGAGAAAATTGGCAGTGAATCGGAAGCAGGGATGGAGTTGGAGGAAATACCAAAAGAGAAACAATCAGAGTTAGAAAAATTACAGACTAACTTTGTGGTGGATGAAATTCAGCGTCAAATTCTACCCAATGCCAACATAGAGCATAAAAAAGCTGAGTTTGATATTCAATGTCAATCTCCAGCACCAGCAGCAGGAGTGAACAAGCCAAATCCCCCTCCACCAGGTTCAGAAACTGAAAATGGAAAGCATGAAAATCAACAGATTGGTACTTGGGGTGTTTGGTCAAAGACTCCATTAATAGCAGGTAAGCGCGAAAAGGAAGACTTTGCTACCCGTGAGGGAGCGATCGCTTACGCCAGAGGCATGGGAAAAGCAGCAGCTGTGTTTGAGGAAGATGGAAAATTTATTGTTTACCCTGTCACCTATTCATCACTGATTTATAGCTTTACCTATTCAGGCACCCGGATGTTTCATGGCAGTAACATTTCCGATGTGATGGGAGTAGCTGGCGTTTTAGCTTTAATTACAGAAGATGGTACAGCCATTTTACCCCACCAGTACGGAGGTGAGAATGACTATAAATCCTGGATGGAGCAACAAGATGCGCTCAAATCTGGAGAGAACCCATTTGATGCCCATAAGGAAGCCTTTGGGGAGGGGTTGGGCAAGATCACTGGAAAGGAAAAATTCCTGAAGCAGTTTGAGCTTGCAATGCGTGACACAGTGATCGCTATGCTTGATCGATCGCAGCAAGAAGCCAAAACGAAACAGCAGGAAATGGCAGAAGGACTGCCCACCAAGGATGCCAAGATTATTCACAAAGCTGCTAAGGAGTTAGAGGAGGTTGACAAGGAACTTACCACTTGGAAGGCAAAACAATCCAACCTCAGTGCAGCAGTTGAACATCCTGTCCCATTCAATGAAGAATTTAATGACAAAGCCAAACGAGAGCTAGAAGAAGCTAGTAAGAAAGTTTCTGAGTTAGAACTACAGCGCAAGACGATCCTGCTGGAGTACCCGCTACTCTCACAAGTTAATCCAGCCGAGTTTAATAAGCTAAACGATGCTGATCAGGCAAAGATGCTCGGTAGTGCCTCTGGGCAAGTTCTTCAGGATATTGAGGAAACTCGTAAAAATGTTACTAGTGGCGACCTCAATCTATGGGCACTTGACTCAATTGTTAAAACAACTCTGGCAGGACTTGGAATCACGGATGCTGAACGTCAGCAGTGGGCTACAGATAAAGCAAAACAGGAAAAGAAAATTGATACAGCAATCACAATTGCCCTAGCAGCCTTACAAATCGGTTTATCAATTGCAGCAACCGCAGTGGGAGGGCCTGCGGGTGTGGCATTTGCCGTAGGTGCGTTGGGTGTGGGTGTCGCTGATGCTGCCCGGATGACTGATAAGTATTTTACTGATAAGGCTGCCGCAAATACTGACATCAACAAAGACAAAGCGCTGGTGCCAGCAGACCTAGAAGGGCAATGGGCATGGCTGGTAGTTGCCTGGGTGGGAGTTGGATTAAGCTACGTTGATGTCATTAAGGCAGTTCGTGTTGTTAAGGCAGGTGCTGGGGCTGCTGAGGTAATCGCTTCTGAATCGTCTAAGCTCGCTAAAGCATCAGGTGTTGAGGAAAGTGCCATCCTCAAGGCAGCAGGGCAAGCTGGTAAGACTTCACCTGATCGAACGGCGTTGCGTAAGTTGCTTTTATCGGCATTGCCTGATGAGAAAATGGCAGAGAAATTCAAAGAGCTGTCTGTAAATGTTCTTAAGCCTGAAGAATTTATTGAAAAATTTGGCAGCAAATCTGGTGATGCCGTCACAACATTCAAGCAAGGCAAAGACGGTGAGTTAATTGCTGAAGTGTTCTTCAAGGAAACGGGTAATCCCTTAGCAATGCGGGAAGAAGCCGTTCATATTGCCCAGGCTGCGGATAAGGAAATGGGAGCAAAACTGGCAAAGCTTTCCGAATCTAACCTTAGCAATTGGGGCAAACTGGAAACCGAACAACAACTCCAACTCTACAAGACAAAAATTGAGGTAGAGATTGATGCCCAGCAACGCTTGCTCAAGCAATTTGCAGGAGGTGAGCCAGAGTATTTGGCTGAGATTCAAGGAAACTTGGAGAATTTACAGAAACGCCTTGGTGAGGTTGAGCAGGCTATTAAAGACCCGAACCTAATCAAGCAGGGTAAAATACCTTGGTGGGATACAAATCAACCACCGCGGCTACAGTTCCTTCTTTAGGTGAAGTTCAGGGTATTCAAAAGCTTGAATTTTGGATTGATGCAGCGGCTAATCCAGATTTAGAAGCCGCAGTAAATCAATCCTTAGCAAAGTTGCAGTCGAAATATCCCAACTGGTCTTTCTCTGTTAAATATGGCGTAAAACCTTGATTGGAGATTCTAGTTATGTCAGTCAGCTTGTTCATCAAATATGCAAATGCCGAGAAGTCAGAATGTCTTATTCCAGTATCAACCGAGGAAATTTTCAGAGAATACTGGCAACCCGCCAGCTCAAAGTTGAACTTACAATGGGTTCCTTTATTTCAAACAGGTATACCTTTAGAAAAAGATGATGTGCCATATGTTATTGAGGAATTAGAAAAGTTAAAGCAATTCTTTTTAGAAATGTCTCAGGCAGACACTTTGAAAGATGAGAGCGATGAGAGAGAATGGAGTGAGGTAAGGGAATATATTACACTCCGAATTCAGAATTTAATTACTGAACTATACAAACTTGAACAAGAAGCTTTCGTTGAGATGTATGTTGGATAATTGTAATACGCACAAAAACAAACAGTAATGGTGCGTTACAGATCAAAAGAGCCAAATATTCCTTATATTGACGATAGGAACTTGAAAATCATGGTTCAAATATTACCAGCTAGAGAAATAACTTTACACGAACTAACGGAAAAATTTGGTCTTGAGTTAGTTGAAGATGAACAATTTTTTCGAGAATGGCAAGATGAACTACCCGAAATTACCGAACAAGAAAAACACAGATTAGACCGAGTTAAAGCAAGTTATTCTAATTTACTGCAAGAACCACCACTGTTAGAAAATACCGTCAAAATGGTAGTCCTATCTCCCCTGTTAGATTTAGCTGGCTTCTATCTTCCTCCCTTTCGCATCAGGTCAGAAAAATCCATCGAAATTTCTCAAGAAGACGAAGGTTTCACAATCAAGGGACAGATTGATGTTTTAGCTGTGTGCCAGCAATTTTGGGTAGTAGTCATTGAGTCTAAACAAGCTGCTTTTTCTCTAGAAGTCGGTAGGTCACAATTATTGAGCTATATGTTAGCCAATCCTCATCCTCAGCGACCGACCTATGGCTTGATTCTTAATGGTAGCAATTTTCGGTTTCTCAAATTGGTGAAAGGGGAAAGATGTCAGTATGCAGTATCTAGAATCTTCGATTTATTCAATCCAGGAAATGATTTGTATCAAGTTCTGTGTGTCTTAAAGCGTTTAGCTCAATTAACAGTAAGTACCTGAATTGGAATCACACCCACCCGCCAACTTCTGCCTCTGTCAACGACTTCTCCAACTTCCCATATTCTGTCTGCGCTGCACGCAACAGGTGTTTCATCTGCACTGCTTCCCCCGCATCAGCAGCCAGAAAAGCTGCATTCAAGGCAATATTGCGAATATTCCCCCCGGCAACATTCAAACGTGCCAAATTGGTATAATCCAATGCTTCTGTCGGTGTATTCGTGGGGAAAATCCGTCGCCAAATCTCTTCACGTTGGGTAGCGTCGGGGAAGGGAAACTGGACGACAAAGCGGATTCTACGGAGGAAAGCTGTATCAATGGCACTCTTGAGGTTAGTGGTGAGAATTGCCAAGCCGGGGTAGGATTCCATCCGTTGCAACAAGTAACTGACCTCAATATTGGCATAGCGATCGCGGCTATCTTTGACTTCGCTGCGTTTGCCAAATAAAGCATCGGCTTCGTCAAACAGGAGAATTGCCCCCCCATCTTCTGCTGCATCAAATACCCGGCGTAAATTCTTCTCCGTCTCCCCAATATACTTACTCACCACGGACGACAAATCAATCCGATACAGGTCGAGCCGTAATTCCTGCGCTAACACTTCTGCTGCTAAAGTTTTACCCGTACCGCTAGCACCCGCAAACAGGGCGCTAATGCCCAAACCGCGAGAGTTTTTCGCCGCAAATCCCCATGTTTCATACACTGTCACCCGTTGCCGCACATGGGCAGCAATTTCCCGGAGAATCTCTCTCTGGGGTTCTGGTAATACCAAGTCTTCCCAATCGGCTGCGGGTGGAATGTGTTGAGCCAGTTCATCTAAGCGGGGATGTGCTTGCATTCGACAAGCATCCCATAAAATATTCCCTAAATCCTGCTTGTGTCCGAGATACAAATGTCCTGCGGCTTCGGCACAAGCAGCGCGAATAGTCGCTGGGCTGAGATTAAATTGCGAGACTAGCCTTTTTACCTGCCCATTTAACTCTGGTGCTACTTGCACCAATATCTGCTGCCAGATTTGATTTTGCTCGTGAAAATTGGGTTTACCAACCTCAAAACTCACTACTGGATGTTGCCCTACTCGCAGTCGTTCTCGACTGGCGATCAAGAAAAAGCTATTTGTGGATTGGAGCAAACGAGCGATCGCACTAGTCCGGGCAATATCGGCATCCATTTGCTCACAGTCCACCAGTAAAGCAGTTTTACTCAAAATCGCTTCTCGATGCCACAAGCGAATAAAAGTATCTAAATCCCCAATTGTCGATGGCAATACCTGCATAGGCATCACACTCAAGCTCAGATCCAGCATTTCACAAACCCTGGCGGCGATCGCTTTTTTGCTGGCAGACTCAGCACCACATAACTGTACTACAGGTAACATTGCGGTTGTTGATGTCTGCGTCCACACTGCTGCTATTTGCTCTGCCAAGATTTGATGTGATGGTACTAAATCTTCCGCCACTGCTAGCGGTTCTACCATACTGGCAAGTCGTTCATCTAGATATGCAGTACCGAGCAAATAATGTAAAATCCGTTCGTCAATCTTCAGGGGACTAAGGGTAAGGGCTTGTCCTGAGCCAATTTCAATCAGTCGCCAATGACGTAGAGGTGCATGGGGTGCGATCGCTTGCCAATGAGGGTTGGACAATACCGCTAGGGCTAAACTAAAGGTCGGATAGCTGCGTTGGGCATCCCCTTGGGCAACAGCACACAAACCAGCAAAGTCACCTCTAAATTCCATCGCTACACACAACAGCAGTATATCCCGTTCAAAGCTGGATAAACCAAAGAGTTTGCAGAGTTGCTCTAATGCTGATGGTGATTCTAAAGCTTGCTGATGTGCCTTTTGTTGTGCTTCTAACTCCTCTTGGTTCGGGTATGGGGAAGTGTATCTTTCTAACCGACTACGTACCATATCCACGGCTGCTGATAAGTAGTGCAGATTAGCCTCATCCCAACTGCGGTTAATCTTAATTGTGGAAGGATTCATGGTATTGTTACCTGCGGCGAATCATATTCTCCGGACTGATTTAAGTGCAGTGGACTTTCTGCTCCATCTACCTGTACTCGTACCAGATAGCTTCCTGGTTGAATATTCTTAACATCAACAGTAATTGAGTCTGAATCTTTGCTCAGTGATATTACTGAATAAATATAAGTTATTTTATGTGGTTTTGATACTTCATTTAGTAGTAAAACAACCCGCTGTGACTTGCCCACTTTGGGATTGAATTTAATAGTAATTTTTGCGGAGCATAAGTCATTGTCACTACCTTGGATGTCGGTAACTGCTGCTGTGATTTCTGGATGTAGAACAAACGCCGCCACGTTTGATTCTACTAATTCATAGGACATGGTAACATTTTTCATTCTCTGATGTACCACTTGTACCTCCTGCACTCCTGCGTACAAGTCTGGAGGTATTTGCAGACTAATTTGGGTTTCTCTCACATTTTCAGACTTGAGCAATACTTCCTTTTTACCCAATCTCAGACGTGTTACTTCGCCGCGTAAATACTTACCACGAATTAATAAATTATTACTTAATGTAATCGGTTGTTCTGGTGTGGAAGTGGTAACATTTTCAATCTGCGGTTGTGCCAAGGGGACTATGTAGAAACCTTCAGAGTGGTAAGGTTGGCTGCTCTCAATTAACACCATTGATGCTCGATAAGCAGTTGAAGGGCGATAATGGGTTTGTAAGGCAGACCACAACTTGGAAGTTTCTTCCATGTTAAAAAATTCCGAGCAAATTTGAATTTGACCGATTTGCTCTGCTAACTTAGACACAGACACAGATGATAGAGCTTGTGATAACACACTCGCGCCACTAATTTTGGATGCATTTTTTAAAGCCGTTGCAATCACATCTCGTCCCAAAACAGGCATTTTATGCAATAACTGCATAGCATACCCCAGCAGTAATTCTGCCTCAAAATCTTTGGCACCGTAAGCCGTGAGTAAATAGTGTAGATCCAAAGCCAATGGTGGGTTAACAGAACGCGAATCAGCTATTGTTACTCTTTCACAGTCGCTTCGCGAACGCAAGTTTTGCTTACGAAACTCCCGCGATAACCAGTCAGCATTGCGATTCTGCGTCACCTGATAGAGAAAGAGATTGATTTGCGCTCGTTCATCACTGCCTACAGAAATGCGGTCAGGTGGGAGAGCAGTTACAATTACATCACCAACACTAGTAGCGATCGCATCACTTACCAGCCCATTTTCCAGCACGTCTTTAATTACCGCTGTTACGGCTACTATGGATAGGGCATTACTCATCCTCTTTCCCCGTTGGTAATAGCATTAATCATTCACTTCAAACAAAAGATTTTTCAAAAATTTAGACATGATTTCAGAATAAAATAATCACTCAGGGCTATTATGATTAGTGAAAGGGTGTTTTGTAAATTAACTAAGAGTCTAGAATTAGTATTAGAAATAAATTTCAATATTTCGCAATGTTATTTTGTAATCTTTGCACTCAGGAATTTTCATGATCTGGGGTTGTAGTTTCTCAGATAATAGGGTGCAAAAAAGTTATATCATGTCTGCTTGAAAGCTTGTATTATTCGTTAGAGGTCGGTAATGGGTAATCGGTAATGGGAAAAACTAATCACATAAACTCAATTACTAAGCTTTATTTCGTAAGCAATTAGCCGGACTTGATATTAGTAGTATATTATTGCTATTGCATCTGTGGAAAATTTTTGAATGACGAAATTGTATCGGTGCAGAAATAACATAATACTTCAACTTTTGGATATTTAATTCAGGTCTTACCAAATGAGTTCCCCTTCTCACTCCCATCCTTGGATTGGTCGCTTTGTCGGTGATAACCAGCGATATCGTTTGGATCAGCGATTGGGGGGAGGTGGTATGGGAGATGTTTTCTTGGCGACGGATACCCGTGTTGGTCGGCAGGTGGCTTTGAAATTACTCAAAGATACCTTGGTAGAATCAACAGAAATGAGAAAACGCTTTAAGCGTGAAATCGCAATTTGTGCTGCTCTTCCCAGTGAACATATTGTTAAGGTCAGCGATTGTGGAGTAACTCCCGAAGGGTATCCATTTTATATCATGGAGTATCTGCAAGGTGAAACCTTGGGAAAACTCCTTAGACGTGAACAAAGACTTTCTGTGGAGCGAACCGCCAAAATTATCAGCCAGGTTTGTAACGGTTTGCAACTAGCTCATCAAGGGGTCAATTTGCCCAGTGGGGAGCATATTCAAGAGGTAGTTCATCGTGATCTCAAGCCAGATAATATTTTTCTTGTGAGTACAGATTTAGGTGAGTGGGTAAAAATAGTCGATTTTGGTATTGCTAAGATCCGCTATGAACATACCGAACAAACAAGTCTCACCAGTACATTTTTAGGTACATTTCGTTACGCAGCTCCTGAACAGATGATGGGAGACCAAAACTTAGATGCGAGGGCAGATATTTATAGTTTAGGCGTGATTATCTACGAAATGCTGACAGGAGCAGACCCCTTTGGCTTCAGTATGCAGGGTCACAACATGAGTGAAGCCTCCTGGATTGTAGCTCATACCTCTAAGCCTCCCAAGTCACTGCGATCGCAACCAGGTTGTAAACAATTGTCACCAGAAGTGGAAGCAGTTGTGATGAGGTGTTTGGAAAAAGAACCTGCTCGGCGCTTTGCATCGGTAGCAGAACTGAACGAAGCACTGCAATCTGCGACTAAACGAGCAGTTACAGGTACTGGTGCAAGCATTCCAGAGACAACTATTGCACAACCGCGTCCCTTAGCAACACAAGGCTCTGATCTAGAAACTCTTGATCGCCAGTTACCAACCCTACCAGCAAGTCAGGCAGAAGAAACTATCTCTCGACCCTTGCAACCCCCCCCAGTAGCAAACCCAGAAGCAACAATTATCCAACCTCGACCTTCGTCTAATTCTTTTGCAAAAGAAATTCGAGAAGAAACTATCTTCCAACCTAGAGAAACCAAAAAAACTCGTAAACTTCCTTTAAGTTTGTTACCAATTTTCGGTATAATTGGCTTGATTACAATAGCTATATTTGGTGGGATCTATACATACTTTAATCTGTATTTACCTCGCCAAAGTTTAAATGAGATCATCATTTTAAAAAAGCAATTAAAGTACGAGGACTGTATTGCCAAATCAAAAAAAGTTGCCCCGCATGAAAAAATCTACGAGAAAGTACAAGAAATATTAAATGAATGTCGCTTGGCATACGCTAATAAGTTAGAAAAAGAAGAGAAATCCCAAGAGGCGTGTTCAATAGCTCAAGAAATTCCTATCGATAGCCCCCTCTATTCAGAAGCTCAAAAATTTTGCGAAATCTGATCGGTTTCTAGCTACAGAGTTAGAGACTATTTATAAAGTAAATCTTAAGGATGTTGGTGTTGGGAAAACTGGGTTCCTATTGCTGGGATGCAGAATACTTTCGTATTTATTTATTTGTAAAAAATTTTAGCATAAACCTCGTCCATCTTGAAAAGAGGAGTTTTTCAAAAAGGACATTATGTAGGTTGGGTGGAACGGAGTGTAACCCAACATTAACCAGACTATAATGTTGGGTTTCGCTGTCGCTACACCCAACCTACAAAACTACAGTT